>JAJFJH010000023.1 GCA_021774155.1 Nitrosomonas sp. | reverse complement strand
GGAGAAAGCCAACCAAGATCACCCCCCGATGCCGCACTAGCATCATCAGAATGGAGCTTAGCTATTTCTTCAAAATCTGCGCCAGCTTCAATTCGTCCATGTAGCTCGGCGATACGCTGATGGGCGTCACTGTCTGAAGTCAGCTCATTAACTTTGGCCAAAATATGCCGTGCGTTTGTTTGCTCAATAATCACAATGCGGTCTTCTTGCTCACGACGCGCCAAGAGTTTGAGAATATGATATCCAATAGGACTTTGAACCACTGGCGTCATTTCTCCGGGTTCCATAGCTGTTAATATTTCCGTAAACTTAGGACCCATCTGCGTCACGGGCCGCCAATCAAGCACTCCGCCCGTCATGGCATCTTCCGCATCTGAAAACTCAGCAGCTACTTGCGCAAACTCAACACCCTCTTGTAATTTAGCCAATGCTAATTCTGCACGCTCTTTTATTTCTGCGTGTTTTAACACATCAACCTGCTCTGGCACTGTCAAAAGTATATGGGCAATTTGGTATTCATCACCGCCCACCGCAGAAGTTGCCATGGTATGCAAATGATTATCAACTTCGCCTTCAGTAATATTCACTTGGCTATTGACCTCACGCTCTCTAAGTCTAACCATAATAATTTCATCACGAATATCATTGCGGAATTTACTAAATTCGATGTTATCTGCTTCCAGCGCCTGAAAAAATTCGGGTAACGACATTTTGTTTTCTTGTGCAACGCGTTGAATAGTTTCATCAAGCTCACTTTCACTGACAGACAGCCCGATTTCTTGTGCGCGTTGCAATTGTATACGCTTGGTAATAATACTTTCCAGAATTTGGGTTTGCATTGTTTCATCATCTGGCGGTTGAATATTTTGATTCAGCAGCTGCTCTATAGTTGCACCTATCACATTATCGAGTTCTGTTCGAGTGATCACCTCTTCATTGACTACAGCGACGATGTGGTCAATTGCTCTAATCCGTGGCCTTGTTTCTACCTCAGATTCAACTTCAAGCTCAATATCAGATTCAATTTCATCAAGCACATTAATTTCCATTTCTTCTGCATTGATTGATACCGCCATCAGCAAGATTGATAGCAAGAAAAATAGTGAAATGTTTTTGTTAAACATAAAATATTTAATAAACCGTATGAATTGATATAGACAAATAGTTACTAATTAATTCGCGAATAACCTGGAATGCTTTCCTGCAATACACGTAATGGATTAGCACCGATTCGCATCAAACCATTCAACTCAAGTTGAACAAAAACTGCGGTTGATGTACGTCGTGTTGCCGTGGTAAATCGCTGGGCAACTAGACGTAAGGCCCAGCAACAAGCTTTATATTCAAACCCAGCCAGGCCGGCTAGTAGCTCATCATCTCGCAATGAATAGTTAATACGTGCAACGCCGTTTAATCTTGGTGTAAAAGGCCATTGGACCGACGTATCAACCTGCTCCAAAATATCACGCGTAAAGCGATAACCGACATTCATCACTTTGCCTTGCTCAGGTGAATAACTTATCCCTGTCCTTATTTTTTCCGTACGCAGCAATTGCTCGTCAAATTGCCAATTGGTATCGGTACTTATGGTTGATGAAATACGCCCAGAGAACGCTGCGATAAAGTCAGCACGACGACTGGTTATTTGTTGTTGCTCGTTGATGATAACTCGGCGATCCTGAAAGCGAAATTGTTGGCCAATAGCAACACGCAAGCGCTCAATACCTGTTTCCGGTTCTATCAACCGTGAAGTCAATGCCAGCGTGACTTGATTCGCATCGTTGATACGGTCACTGCCACTGAATCGGTTTTCGGTCAGCATTTGAGCAAAACTAAAATCAGACTCCGCGGAATCAAAGTTAGGCAAAAAACTTTGTTGTGTATAAGGAATGTAGACATAAAACGCCCGTGGTTCCAATGTCTGCGTAAAACGTTCACCCCGCACAGCAATATTACGATCAAACACCACGCCACTGTCTAAACTAAGAATAGGCAATATTCTATCGGGGGTACTCCCATGTGTTCCAACAGCAGATGAAAGGTCATAGCGCGTATAGTGCATTCCAACCTTAGGTGTTACATAACCAAAGGCATTACGTAGTGGAACGCTGACACTAGGAAACATGGTGAAACGATGACCATCTACCAGCGAATCATGCGCAAAATTGGTCCAACTGGTGTTTAGGTTAAGATCCATACCAGCAACGTTGCGCTGCACCGCGTCCATGGTTAGTTGCGGCAACCGTCTATAAGGTGATTGAAAGGTAGCAAGTGGATCTTGCAATGTCTGAAAACGCTGCGCCATAACGCTCATATTTAATGATCCTCCGGTACCTAGGGCACCATGATAGGAAGCTGTGGCTTGTTGCGCAAGATTGCTCCGGCTGGTTGTTGCCATATTATTGGAGATGTCACGAAAATATCGATCATCTGAAACACGGTTATAAGCAAGATTACCTTGCCAACCTCTACCCAAGTATTGATTATGTGTAAACGACACACCGTAACGCGTCTGACTCTGATCTTTGTTCCTAGAAATATCATTAGGCAATACGTCAACCAATAATTGACCTGTCATACTATCACCCAAATACCGGATTTCATTATTCAGCATAAGACCACGTTTGGACATGGCCCTTGGTGTAATCGTTGCATCAATATTAGGGGCGATATTCAAATAAAAAGGCAATGCCAAATCAACACCACTACGCGCCGTATTACCAAAAACAGGTGCCAACATGCCCGTTTTGCGTTTACCACTAAAAGAAAAATCCAACCATGGAAAATACAATATTGGTACATCTTTGAATCGAATACTAACGTTACGTGCTGTGCCCACTTGCTTATCGTTGTCAATCTTCAAATCATCTGCACGGATATACCAGTCATTGTTACCTTCTGGGCAGGTGGTATAGCTTCCCTTCTTTAATCGATAATTGTCTTCCCCTTCAAATAACAGCAGTTCACCTGTACCCCGCCCCTCTCCATCTTTCTTTTGATAACTAGGGTCGTTCATATGACCCGTATCAGTGTCAAGATTATATTTGAGAAAAGAACCTTCTAAAACATCACTCGGTTTTTCAATACGAACATTATTCTTGGCTTCTGCTTCATTAGTGTTTTGGAAAAGCTTCATGTGATCAGCAGTAATCATCGTATCGCCACAGCTGATTTTCGCATCACCAAACGCTTCAATGACTTCACCATAAGAGCCGTCAATATAGTCAGCTTCGATGTAAACTGGCTTCTTTCCAGGTTTTATA
>JAJFJH010000220.1 GCA_021774155.1 Nitrosomonas sp. | reverse complement strand
GGATGGTGGCGAAGGTGACGATACATTGAATGGCGCAGCGGGTGATGACATTCTTATGTCCGGCCCCGGGCATGACTTACTGGACGGTGGTGCAGGCACAGATACTGTCAGTTTTCGCGGCAACTTTACCGAATATACTTTCTCCCAAACGGACAATGATGGCGCAATTATCTTCAACCATTTATATCCCACAAACCCTAGAATTTCTGACGGCACTGAAGAAGTTCAAAATGTTGAATTGTATGCCTTTGCCGATTTTGGTCTAACACACAGCCAGTTACTCAACAGTGTTTTTACTGCAACACCCGGACAAACTGAGCTCAATGGTACGGGAGAAAAAGACTTTATGTTTGCTGCATCTGAGACATTTAATGGTTTAGGTGTCCCATCAGGTCTTCATATAACGATCAATGGATTAGGTGGTAACGATATCCTCGTTGGTGGTTCTGGTGATGATGTTTTAAATGGTGGAACGGGTGACGATACAATCGTCTATAGTGGCGGTGACGATACTTTCTCAGGTGGGGCTGGCAACGATACTTGGCGATTTCCTATTAATAATGCATCGGGAAACCCTACCGTCGATGCAGACTTAGAACGCGGTACTATTCAGATGGGTGGCGAGACGTCAACTTTGTCTTTAATTGAAAATGTCGTCGTCGAAGATAACCGCCAAACTTTCCTGTTTGGAGACAATGCAGGCAATCGTATGGTTGCCTCTGGTAGTCGAGATTTACTCGATGGACGAGGTGGTGACGATCTACTTGATGGCGGCCCCGGCCAGGACATATTGATTGGCGGATCCGGCAACGACATACTCTATGGAAACGAAGGAAATGACGCGCTCGTAGCAGGTGAACGGACAGTATCTGGAGTCACCAATTTCTATGATGGCGGGGAAGGTGATTTCGATTCATTAACATACGCTTCTGACATCAGGGATATTGTCCGACGTGAACATATTAATGATGGAATGCAGAATAAAGCACGGTCTCAAGAGGCATCAGGCCCAGTTCGTGTATTTGCCGAAACAGGGGTGATTGAAAGATTATCTAATGATGGCAATGCAGTGATCGCAACCGACACAGCAATCAATGTCGAACGTTTTGTTGGTTCCGACTTTAACGACACACTGTACGGCGGTCCTGGCACTTATATTGAGATAGACGGTGGTGATGGCAATGACACCCTCTATGGTCAGCTTGCCGGCCGTTTTGTTGGTGGCGGATCTGGTGATGATACGATCTATGCAGGACTTGGTGGTGCAAACTACGAAGGAGGCGACGGATTTGATGTGTTGCATTTAACAGAAACACCTGACGTACGTTGGTCGGTACGTTTGGATGGCTCCATTGGTTCTTCACTGAGTGCATTTACCGCCTTGGAAGGTGGTGAATTGGCCGAACCAGGCAAAAGCTTACAGAATCAGGGTGGTGCATTGGCTTCTGGAAATGTGAGTGAATTTGATGTTTACTATTCCGGCAATCAAAATGATTATTTCGAGCTGCGTGATAGAGGCTTGATCACTGTGTATGCAGCTGGTGGTGATGATTTTCTCTTTGGTAAAAATGGTGGCGATAATAACCCTTCCTTCGAATTATTTGGAGAAGCAGGCGACGATGAAATTAGATTAAATGACACAGGTATCGCAGACGGTGGTGAAGGCGACGATCACATCAGTATAGATGCCGGTTCCAGCCGCACCGTGCAAGCTTTAGGTGGACTGGGTGATGATGTATTACAAATACGTAGTGGCACCGTAAGAATTGATGGTGGTGTTGGCTATGACGTGTTCTCGGCAGACAGAAACCCACTGGCAGGACTCGACGTCGACTTAATCATCGGCACGTTTAGCAGTAATGGTAGTGATCGCTTTTCAGGTTCGATTAGTAGCATCGAAGAATTAATTGGTTCGAATGAACATGCCGATTTACTACGTGGCAGTAATTCAGGTGAACGGTTGATTGGTGCAGGCGGCAGTGATGTTATCGAAGGCCGAGGCGGGGAAGACGCGTTGTACGGCGGCACAGGTAGCGATAACTTAAGCGGTGGTAACGGCGATGACTTAATGCATGGCGGGGCAGGTAACGATTTCATTGATGGCGGATCTGGTATTGACACGGCTTCTTGGGCGTTTGCTTCACCAGGCAACAATCAGGCTGAACTTGAGGCCAGTAGTTTTGGTCATTTAGATGTTGACCTGCTTTCAGGCAGTGCCCGATTAGCACTTTTCAACGGTGGCCAGGAAACAGACACTCTCAACAATATTGAAAATATTTTAGGGGGCGACGGCAACGATACCATTCGTGGTGATAATGGCACTAATTTGCTGGCGGGAGGTGCTGGTAATGACTTGCTGGATGGGCGCGATGGCAACGATGTGCTGGCACTTGAGGGTGACGACACCGCTTTTGGTGGGAATGGTGATGACAGGTTTGTTATTGGATTAGGTGACGTAATCATTGATGGCGGCGAGGGGTTTGATGTGCTGGATTTTGGTGCATTAGGCGGAACGGTAATCGTTGATTCCGTTGCAGGTACTTATGTCGCAGAGCTTGAAATTGACCAGCCTGTTTGGAAAAATGATGCCAGCACCGGGCAATCCAATGCTGGTGACATAGTGCCACTCAGTGTTGGTAGCACAACGTTTACACCACAAGATGTGCTTGAAGCGGATACAACCTTTGCCAATTCAACCAACGATCTTGCTCGTACTGTGCCAGTTGGTGCAGATTTTGAAATTGAGTTTGTCACTGAGTTTCAATCGGTTAGCGGCACTTTTACCAATATTGAACAATTTATTTCTGGTGCCGCCAAACTGGTCGGTTCATCCATTGACGATAACTTCCTGGGGGATGGCGGCGTCAATGTGTTTGAAGGGCTACAAGGCAATGATATCTTTGACGGTGGTGCAGGATCTGATACTGCTGTCTTCTCAGGTTCAATTGCCAATTATGCGATTACTCGAACAGCCAATGGGTTTGACGTAACAGATAACATCGGTAACGATGGCCAAGACCAGTTGATCAACGGCGAACGTTTACAGTTTTCGGATATTGGCATTGCCTATGATTTGGATAGCAGTGCGGGCGAAGTTGCAAAACTTTTGGGTGCTGTTTTTGGCCGAGAATCCGTTGCAAATAAAGCATTCGTCGGTATTGGCCTCAATTTCAAGGATGGCGGCATGTCCTATGTAGACCTTGCCGAGCTGGCAATTAATGAAACGGGCAGATCCACACCGCAGGATGTTGTAGCGCTTCTGTGGACCAATGTCGTCGGTTCACCTCCGAATGCACAACAAGCGCAACCTTTTGTCGACATGCTAAATAACGGAATGACAATTGGTGAGCTGGGTGTGCTTGCGGCGGAAACGGATTTAAATGTTATTAATATTAACTTGGTTGGTCTGGCAGATACCGGGATAGGGTATATTTGATCAGGCACGCATAAATTCTGTGTAACTGCTCGTCCTTTGAAAAAGGGATGTCAAGTCGTTACACAATTTTGTTACCGAATCTATTTCGGTGTCTCGGCAATTATCAATCTTACATTTAGAAAAAATTTATGAAGATGAGTATTAAAATAATATTGATAACCATTTTTCTTTTAAAGGGTAGCTTTGCAGCGGCTGAAGCACCGCAACCTCCATCGATAACAGTTACACAAGATCGTACCACGGTAACTGTGGAGTGGTCGCCGGTTTCTAATGCCAATGGATATCAACTCCTGTATGCGCCACACCCTTATACTGGGTCTGAAAGCATAAAAATCATCGAAATGGGTAGCATCACTTTCATTACATCCGAGCTATGGGATGGTGCAGCATTCTATGTTGCGGCAACTGCCTTTAATGGTGATGGTGGTAGTGGTTTTTCAAATATTGAATTATTTGTTCTATCTGAAGTGCCACAACTTGATCCAGACGCTTTGCCTGTTGCCGGTTCCGACTGGTACCGCCCGCCGCTATCAATATCCTGGCAGTGGCAGCTTGTGGATGAAGTCAATGTTGACTACCCAGTTGAGCTTTATGATATTGATCTGTTTGATTCGCCTGTAACATTAATCAACGCACTTAAAGCTTCAGGAAAGAAAGTGATTTGTTATTTCTCCGCAGGTTCATATGAGAATTTTAGAGAAGATATAGATAAATTTGATGTTACTGACAGAGGTAATAATCTTGATGGGTGGCCGGATGAACAATGGCTAGATATTCGCTCGCTAAATGTAGCAGAAATAATGATCTCGCGACTTAATTTAGCAGTACGAAAAGGCTGTGATGGTGTGGAGCCTGACAATATGACCGCCTATTTAAATGATACTGGTTTTGATTTAACCGCCAGGGACCAGCTGGCATTCAATAAGTTTATTGCCAACGAATCACATAAAAGAGGTTTGTCGGTTGGACTCAAGAATGATTTGGAACAAGTTTCTGAGTTAGTCTATTTTTTTGATTTTCATGTTAATGAGCAATGTCATGAATTTTATGAATGTGATGCGTTAGCACCCTTTGTTGAAGCTGGGAAACCTGTGTTAAATGCAGAATATTTGCAGAAATACAGTGATGACTCTAATGAACGTCAGGTACTTTGTGAGACAGCCAATAATTCGAAGTTTAGTACTTTGG
>JAJFJH010000219.1 GCA_021774155.1 Nitrosomonas sp. | reverse complement strand
TATTTCCCAACATGCAAACGACTACAAAACAGCAATAAAATCAAATATCAGAGCCGGTGGGGATAGCTGTGGTCGTGGTATAATCCTAGGTGCGATTGTAGCAGCCTATCAAGCAAAACAAGAGAATATGGTACCCTCCATCCCTTTATCTTGGGTTGCGCGCTATCGCAACATAACAACTGCAGCGGATGCATACGAAGCAATCTACCCGTAAACATCACAAAATGCTCAATAATACACAAGATATAACCAAAGAATGAGTCTGCGCTTTAAAAGATGTATGTCATCGTAATTATGCGCTTAAACAGCAGCGTGTAATACACGAACCTAAAAATACTTCTCACTGCTTATCATCCTGGTTACCGCTAAACAATTTATTAATTTTTGGAGAGATAATGAGTCACACGCTATACGAAAACGATATTCAACGGGTACAACGCTGTGAATTGGCGGTTCCTGGTTCCAGCCCTGAGATGTTTGAAAAAGCACTAAAAAGTGGCGTAGACTTTGTTTTTCTAGACCTAGAAGATGCTGTTGCACCAGACGACAAGATTCAAGCACGAAAGAATGTTATTCAAGCTATTAATGACTTAGATTGGAAAGGAAACGGCATTACTGTATCAGTACGTATTAATGGACTTGATACACAATTCATGGTACGTGATGTGGTTGACCTAGTAGAGCAAGCAGGCCATAAAATTGATACATTACTGATCCCTAAAGTCGGTGTTTATTCAGATGTATACATGGTCGAAGCCATGGTCAATCAACTTGAAATGCAACAAAACCTAAAAAATAAAATTGGTCTAGAGTCGTTAATCGAAACTGCACTGGGCATGGCTAATGTTGAAGACATTGCTCGTAATGGCGCTTCAGGGCGTCTAGAAGCACTACACTTTGGTGTCGCTGATTATGCCGCAAGCAACCGAGCTAGGACAACAAATATTGGCGGTTTAAATCCTGACTACCCTGGCGACCAATGGCATGCTGCAATAAGTCGAATGACCGTTGCCTGTAGAGCCTATGGTTTACGTCCAATTGATGGCCCATTTGGTGACATCAAGGATCCAGAAGGTTATAAACTGGCGGCCAAGCGTGCAGCCGCATTGGGATGTGAAGGAAAATGGGCGATACACCCTAGCCAAGTTGCACTTGCAAACGAAGTATTTTCACCGCCAGCTGCCGAAGTAGATAAAGCTAAACGTATTCTGGCTGCACTCAAGGAAGCTGCAGCGCAAGGTAAGGGTGCAGCAGCATTAGATGGTCGATTAATTGATGCAGCCTCTGAAAGAATGGCAAACAATGTAGTAAAAGTCGCAGAGGCTATTGCCGCCAAAAAATAGCAATATAGCTTAAGGCCGCGCTAAGCGGCCTTTTCTTTATCCGCGTAAATTAAAAATGAATGCGTATATCAATAGTAACAATTTATAAACCGTCATACTGACATTAAGGAACCTATAACTCCTTAAAAAATTTTGAAATAGAAGAGGAAAACGCGTTGAATATTCATGAATATCAAGCAAAAGAGATCTTAGCCGAATATGGCGTCAAGATAGCTGAGGGAGGTCTAGCATTCAATACTGAAGAAGCGGTACAACGTGCCAGAGAAATTGATGGAGATACTTGGGTTGTTAAAGCACAAATCCATTCTGGCGCACGAGGTAAGGCCGGTGGTATTATAGTATGCAACTCACATAACGAAGTTGAAGCTGCTGCTGAAGCGTTACTGGGTAAAAAAATAGTTACTCACCAATCCGGCCCGGCTGGGAAGGTCTGCCTAAGATTATATGTAGAAGCTGGTTCAAAAATTGCGAAAGAAATGTATCTGTCATTTATGATAGACCGTAGCACAGAGCGTGTCATTATGATTGGCTCTGCACAAGGCGGCATGGATATAGAAGCACTTGCAAAAACCAACCCCGAAGCAATCAAGAAAATATACATAGAACCCGCTGTTGGCCTACAAGACTTTCAAGCTCGCAAAATGGCCTTTGCACTCGGACTAGATACTACACTGTTAAATCACGCTGTTAAAACAATCAAAGGTTGTTACCGCGCTCTACGAGACCTTGATGCTAATACCGTCGAAATCAATCCTTTAGTCGTTACAGAAAGCAACGAATTGATCGCATTAGATGCAAAAATGGATTTTGATGAAAATGCCTTATTCCGGCGTCGTAGAATTGCCGAATTACGTGATAACACACAGGTTGATTCGCGCGAAGTGGCTGCCGCAGAGGCTGGGTTAAGCTATGTAGGGCTTGATGGTGATATCGGCTGTATGATTAATGGCGCAGGTTTAGCAATGGCCACCATGGATATGATTAAACTTGCAGGCGGAGAACCTGCTAACTTCTTGGACGTGGGCGGTGGTGCTTCCGCCGAACGCACTGAAAAAGCTTTTCGTTTAGTCTTAGCTGACCAAGGCGTTAAAGCCATGTTGGTTAATATATTTGCAGGGATTAATCGATGCGATTGGATAGCCGAAGGTGTTGTTCAAGCGGTTAAAAATATCGACATGAAATTACCATTAGTTGTACGTTTGTCTGGTACCAATGTAGAAGAGGGACGCCGCATTATTGCGGACAGTGGCTTACCCATTATTACAGCAGATACATTAGCAGATGCGGCTGAAAAAGTTGTTAAAGCTCGCAATGAGGTCATTGCACAGACAAGCGGAGGAGCATAAAGTGGCTACATTAATAGACGAAAAAACACGCATTATTGTTCAAGGCTTTACCGGCAAGATTGGAACATTTCATGCACAAGAAATGATTGACTACGGATCCAATATTGTTGGTGGCGTTACACCGGGTAAAGGCGGACAAAAGCATTTAGGATTGCCAGTTTTCAATACCGTTAAAGAAGCTGTGCAACTAGTTGGGGCCGAAGCGAGTATTGTTTTTGTTCCGCCTGCATTTGCTGCCGACTCCATTATGGAAGCTGCCGATGCAGGTATTCGGTATTGCGTATCAATTACAGATGGCATTCCTACACAAGACATGATGACGGTTAAAAATTTCCTACGCCGTTTTCCTAATAACGAAAAAATGATGCTAACAGGCCCTAATTGTTCAGGCACCATTAGCCCGGGACGTTCAATGCTGGGTATCATGCCAGGTCATATTTATATACAAGGGAATATCGGTGTTGTTGGTCGCTCAGGAACACTGGGTTATGAAGCGGCGGATCAAATGAGAATGTTAGGTATTGGTATTTCTACTTCCGTCGGCATTGGTGGCGACCCAATTATTGGTAGTTCTCATCGTGATGTCTTAGAAAAACTAGAACAAGACCCAGAAACAAAAATAGCGCTCATGATCGGAGAAATTGGCGGTCCTCAGGAAGTAGAAGCTGGAAAATTCGCTAAGGAAAATATGAGTAAACCACTCATCGCATACATCGCGGGTTTAACAGCACCAGAAGGTCGACGTATGGGACATGCCGGCGCCATTATTTCTTCAGCGGGTGAAAGTGCCGCTGTAAAAGTAGCCATTTTAAAAGTCCTAGGCGTCACCATTTGCCCTACCCCATCGTTAATGGGA
>JAJFJH010000218.1 GCA_021774155.1 Nitrosomonas sp. | reverse complement strand
AATGCGTGGGGAGAGAAATATCCTCATTATGAAAATGACACAAATCTTCCATTAAGAATTTCACAAATGGACAAACTCGAATTGATTAACGCTCCTTTATGCTTCGAAGGTGGTGCCTTTTGTGTTGACGGTGAAGGGACTCTGTTGACGACTGAGAGCGTAGTGCTAAATTCAAATCGTAATCCCGGTCTTGATAAATGGGAGGCAGAAAAATACTTGAAATATTATTTGGGGATAAAAAAAGTAATTTGGCTGCGTCGAGGGCTTTGTAGTGACGAAACTGATGGCCATGTCGATAATCTTGCCGCATTTGTAGCGCCAGGGGTAGTGGTCGCATTAACTTGCAGCGATTTATCTGATGAAAATTATGATGCGCTAAAAGAAAATCTGGCTATTTTAGGTCGTGAAACAGATGCGCAAGGACGATCACTAAAAGTTGTACAAATTGAACAACCAGACCCCATTTTTAATGGTGCGAAGCGTCTTACTGCTTCCTATATTAATTTTTACTTTGTGAATAACGCAATCTTGGCTCCAGTTTTTGGTCAGAGTAAAGATACTCAAGCGATAGATGCGATTAAACAGGTAGCACAAAGCAGGAAAGTCATTCCATTCCAGGCCAACGATCTTATTGTTGGTGGCGGGGCTATCCATTGCGTAACCCAACAGTGGCCAATTTAAAGTGTCTTAAGGGGTGACATTCCCTTTCTTGTTCGAAAAATTGGTTTAGGCTTCACTTGTAGATACGTACTGCCTATCGTGCAGTTATGAACATATCTAACTAAAACGCGGTTATCTGACTTGATATCTGGGTCGAAAAATTATTCGATGCGAAATGGCTGAGTTAGTCTTTTCTAAAGATAAGCAATCGATTATTGGCGGGCATGGCGTGATCTTCGGTTAATTGCAATTTATTGTTCGCTGCCAATTCACAAATGGCTTCAAAATCTCTAATACCCATTTTTTCATCTTGTTGTTTTAACCACTGATCAAATTGAGCATTGCTGTCGCTGGTGTATTGCCCTCCGTAGTTAAAAGGGCCATACAAACAAAACAGACCAGTGGAGGGCAAACGTTTGCCGATACCAACGATCATCATTTTTGCTATAGGCCAGGACATGATGTGTGCTGTGTTAGCACTAAATGCCGCATCAAAATCGACAGCAGGCCAGTCCGTCATGGCGACATCTAACGCAAGTGGTTGCTTGATGTTGACAAGACCTGCTTCATTGAGCCATTGTTTGATACCCGCATGATTTTCAATTCTATCGCTACACTGCCAGATAAGATGCGTTAAGGCTGCGCCAAAATATACGGCATGTTGACCTGTTCCACTGCCAATTTCGAGAACTTGACGCACACGCTGAAATGGTTGTTGAATCACTTCAAGAATAGGCGATTGATTATTCTCGCAGGCTTGGGAAAAAGGTTTTTGCATGGTTATTAGTCCCTGCAATTTCTGTAGACACCTAAAATTGATGAGCCCTCATATTATCGGAGTCCTCTTACGACAAACTCGCAAGAAACTTGATTGCCCTAATAATAGTTACGTAGGAAACATCTAAACATGTTGCTCCAGCATTTCATTGTCTGGAGAAAAAATAATAAGCATCAAGCAACCATCTTTGGTTGCGGTTTTATAGTGAATACTGTCCGCTTCAGCTCGATGATAATCACCTGTTTGGAGGAGTTGCCCATCAACATCACAGGTTCCTTCCAATATATAAAATTCCTCTGCTGTAGTATGTCGATGCGCAGCATAAGTTGTATCCGGTTCCATTCGGGCCAGTGCGGTCATACGACCTTGTTTTTTATCAATAAAGAGTAGCTTTAACTGAATGCCCGGTTGAATTTCTTGCCATGGCTTATCTGCAGTTCTAACAAACGTCAAACCTGTTTGGATGTCAATCGATTTATTCTGACTATCCGACAAAGCCTCATTTTTGACACGCTTCAATAATCTGTCACGTAGTGTTGGTGGTGGCGTAACAATAGGTGAACTGTAACTTAATTGGTCTGCAACAAATTGAAAGCCTTTTAGCTCGGCTTCACAGACTGTACACCCATGGTCAAGATGATTCTTATAGACCACAAGTTCGTCTCCTTTGAGAACTCCGAGTATGTATAACGCAGCTTGTTCACAAAGTTCATTTGTCTTATGAGTAGCCATTACTGCACATATTCCATATTTAATTGAGCCAATAATTTACGCAAATTTATCATACCAAGTCGAATTCGGGTTTTGACAGTCCCAAGCGGTTTTTCAATTCGATTGGCTATTTCAATTTGGCTTAAATCTTCAAAATAGGCCAATTCAATAACTTGTCGTTGTTCGGGCGACAGCATAGCCAACGCTTTCTGCACAATACGATATTGATCATTGTTTACACCCAAAGTTTCCGGGTTGACCTGCGTCGTAAGTGATTCACTCACACCATCCAACGGCATCCGATTGGCTCTTTCTTTTTGACCTACACGAAGCCGGTCTATTGATCGACTTCTGGTTATCACTGCTAACCATACAATGGGTTTCCCACGATTTGAATTAAATTCACTAGCTTTCTGCCAAACTTGCATATACACATCTAACGTCACCTCCTCAGCCATAATTGAATCACGAAGCACACGTAAAGCCAGACTATACACATGAGAAGACGTTTGATCATACAGTGCAGCAAGCGCTTGCTCATCTCCTTGTGCAACACGAGAAATCAAGCTTTCAAGATCTTGATTGGCTGTGTTCAGGTCATTATTTACCAGAAAGTCTGACAACTCCGTTTTCCTTTAGTACGAGATTAGGTGAATAGATTGGATTCATCATTATTAGAAATATATCTAAGTAATGATTCACTCTATCACATGCCCGCCAAGCCCTTCAACAGGTTACTACTAAGCTATTTCAAAAAAAATTTCAAAAAATAAATCCAAATATACCCACTTGCACGTACAGAGAAATAGGCGTTGTTAATACCTGCTCGTAAAGCAACATCCAAAAGGAGAAAAAAATGAAACAAAGCCGATACTGCTCCATAGCAGCCTCAACTGTTACTGCCTTCGCACTTTGCCTTCTAATAGCAAGCCCCACATCTGTCCGTGCAAATGCAATCTATGACGCTATTACGCTTGTAAATCTGGACATTACTCATTTTGCTAATGATTCGGGCGTACTCGATTTTAGACCGAATGATCTCATGATTACCGGTGATGCATTCGTCATTGATGAAGGGCAGATAATCGAGCAACAAGCCATAGCAGAAAAGTTTGCAAGTGCCACAGTGAATGGATTTGATCTCAATGTTTTGGGCATTGGGGATGGATTATCTCAAGAGGCATTAGTAACAGGAGAAGCCACATCTGGAACGGCGACATCTTTTGCGATCACACAAGGGCTATTTGCCATTAGTAACTTTTCACTCAGTGAATCCTACACCATTGGATTTGAGACCATCTGGTCGTACTTGGCAAATAGCAACGTAACAAATCGTGATTTTGAATTTGCAACAGCCGAAAGCGGAATTTTTCTGGAAAGTATTGAGAATGGATCTTTACTTGATTTCACTATTATTTCAGATTCAGAATTTGTAGATGGACTGATTACAAATCAGGACATTCATTCATTTTCAATTCAAGTCGCACCTGGCGCATTTGACATTTTAACGCTCACGAGTCGTGCAATAGGTGCTGCAACCGCAACTTCATTCGTATCCGAACCTTCAATATTAGCTTTATTGGGGATTGGACTATTGAGCACAGTACTGGTTCGTCGATCCAACACACCACATAGATTACGCCCCTAAGTTGCACAACGCAGAATTTTAATCACTACATTGAAGGAGATTACATCATGAGCTATCATAAATTTTATTTATTATTAATCACTTTAACGCTATTCACCGTCTGCAGCGTCCCATCAGTCTTTTCTGCCAGTCATCGAGAAGCACCACTGATTGCACTGGATCCAGCTGCTGACACAACTGACGTATATGCATTCCGGAGTTGGGAAAATCCGGACAATGTTGTATTCATTCTTAATACATCACCGGGACAAGACCCCGCAGATGGCCCAAATTATTTCTCTTTTGATGACAATGTGCTGTATCAATTTCATATTGATAATGACCAAAATGGTCAGGCTAACGATATTGTCTATGAAGTCCGTTTTAAAAGTGAGACCCGTCCCGCACTCGGGTCATTAAACTTCCCTTTGCCTTTTGTCGGAAATATCAATATCGCAGTACCTGAACTACAAGGCATCACGGCATTAGACGGGGCAGGCTCTGAAGGTTTGACACGACGTCAAACCTATACCATTACTGAAGTACGAAACAACCAACGAAAGCAGCTTTTTAAAAATCAAATGCTGGTCGCAGTACCTTCAAATGTAGGGCCCGCTACTATGCCAAATTATGAAGGCCTCGTTGAACAAGGTATATACAACGACCCCGATACCGAGATACGTGTTTTCGCCGGTCAGCGTGCCGAAACATTTTATATTGATTTAGGCGCTGTATTTGACACTGTAAATTTGCGCCGTCCGGTTCCGGTACTAACCCTTTCTGAAGATGATAATGATCACATCAATCCGTTCGGAACAAACCGATTCAGCGGGTTTAATATCAACAGTATCGCCATTGAAATCCCCATCGCACATATCACACGTGATCAGCAGACAATTAACACCACGCAATATCCAATTATTGGCATGTATGCGTCTACCAGTCGCCAAAGAATTAGATTGTTACGTGGAGACGACGAAACAATTTATGCCGGTAATTTTGTACAAGTATCGAGAATGGCAAATCCATTAATCAATGAGCTCATTATCGATACACCCAGCAAAGATAAATGGAATGGTGCTAAACCTTCGAGTGAAGCACAATTCCAAGACTTCTTCAAAGCACCGTCACTCGCCACTGCACTCAATCTGATTTTTAATTTACCAGTTCCTGAGACACCCAGAACCGACTTAATGCAAGTGTTTCTGAAGTATCCTGGCCAGCCTCTTAATGGGACTAAGTGCGGATCCCCTTGTTCTGAACTATTAAGAGTCAATATGGGTATTGAACCTACGAATCCTGCCAACCAGAGGCGTATGGGAGTACTCGCCGGTGATTTCGCTGGCTTTCCGAATGGGCGTCGTCCCAATGATGATGTAACCGACATTGCAGTGCGTGTTGTCGGCGGCTCTGCCTTCCTAGAAGCGCGGGTTGGAGATGGTGTCAACTTCTTGGAAGATGCACCCGGGTCCAATCTCACTGATAACGGCATCTATACCGTTTTTCCCTTCTTACCGACACCACACGATGGACGTAACCGGCGACATATCGATTGTGATGAAGCCGGTGTCAATACGTGCAATTAGTTTATTAACTAAATAGAACCAACCCATCGCATCGCGACGGGTTGGTTCGGGAGGAAATTGCAATGCTAAACATCAATTTACTCAAAGTTCTATTTGTACACGTGACGATAAGCCAGATAATTATTACAAGCCATTTACAAGCTGAGCCCTATATCCCACAAAGTGATGCAGAGATACTAATAAAACTTCCTGCATCGTATAACACTATTGTACTAAAGCTTCGCCAACATCAAATGCAACTGATCAGTGCGCCGAATGACACAGAACGTGCTGTAGCGCTTGCACAATCCTATATCGAGCTTGGGGGATCAACGGGTGATCCACGCTATAACGGCTATGCACAAGCGGCACTACAACCTTGGTGGCATCTTGAACAGGCGCCATCCGAAATACTTATTTTGCGAGCAATTCTACGACAACGTCAACATGACTTTAATAATGCGCTCAATGACCTGAACCAAGTTCTCAGGGTGCAACCAAAAAACGGGCAAGCATGGCTAACACAAGCAGTCATACATCAGGTGCAAGGAAATTATCCAGCTTCAAAGAAAAGTTGCCTTGCACTGATGCGGAACAAGAGTTATTTAATTACAATGTCTTGTATAGCTAATGTGGCCAGCTTAAATGGCCGTGCCGAAGAAAGTTACCGAGCCTTGCAAAAAGTGCTTGAACAAGCAATTGCTGCGCCAGCACAAGAAAAACTATGGGCCATAACTATTCTTGCAGAAACAGCCGCGCGTCTGGGCAAATATAACGAAGCGGAACAACATTTTTTACAAGCACTTCACATTGATGGGCAGGATACCTATCTTTTAGGTGCTTATAGTGATCTCCTACTGGATCAAGGCCGCCCGAAAGATGTTCAATTCTTACTTCAAAAAACAGTCCAGTCAGATGGATTGCTGTTACGCATAGCCCTAGCTGAACAGCAACTCAATGCTCCTACACTAAAACAACATGTTGAAATACTTAAGGCGCGGTTTGCAGAAAACAAATTGCGCGGGGAATCTCAGCATCTTCGAGAAGAAGCGCGTTTCACGCTCCATCTTTTGCACAACTCCAAGCAAGCGCTAACACTGGCGCAGGAAAACTGGCGTATTCAGCGAGAACCCTGGGATGCCCGTTTATTACTTGAGGCTGCATTAAGCGGTGCAAATCAAGCAGCTGCAAAACCAGTCATTGATTGGCTTATAGCGGTAAACCTTGAGGACCATCAACTCAATAAGCTGAGGGAGCAATTACCATGAAACCCTGGCCAATATTTATTCTTATCTGTAGCTTCTTGATCCTGTTTTCTGAATTGGCTTTTGCACATAAAGAAAGTGACAGTTATCTAAGATTCAAAGTAGATGGTGAAACTATATACGGTCAATGGGATATCGCGTTGCGTGACCTGGATTATGCCATTGGATTAGATAGCGATAATGACGGACAGATCACGTGGGGGGAACTTCGTAAAAAACATCAAGCTATATCGAAGTATGTACTTTCTCGAATCCAGCTAAGCGGAAACGGATCTATTTGTCAGAGCGGCCCAGTAAACCAACTTGTCGATCATCACACGGATGGTGCTTATACCGTTTTAAACTTCTCAGCTGTATGCCCCGAAGTTATTCGTACGTTTGAAATAAACTACAGCTTATTATTTGACTTGGACCCACTTCATCGTGGATTACTGCAGGTTGATTTTAATGGAAAAGTACAAACAGGCGTATTAAGCCCAGAACAACAAACACTTTCGCTCGATCTCAAACATAGCGCAAACTGGAATGAATTTTTACAATTTGTAAAAGAAGGTGTATGGCATATATGGATTGGTTATGATCATATTCTGTTTCTGCTTAGCCTGCTTTTACCCGCAGTTTTATGTTGGCAATCAGGGCGTTGGCAACCACAAAAATCTTTCCGTGTAACGTTATGGGAAGTCCTTAAAATTGTAACGGCTTTTACTCTCGCACATTCCATCACATTGAGCCTAGCTGTACTGGGGCTTGTCAGTCTGCCTTCGCAATGGGTGGAATCGGTGATTGCCGCATCAGTCCTCATCGCTGCATTGCACAACCTTTACCCGATTATTCACACTCGCCTCTGGATCATGACCTTTATCTTTGGTTTGGTTCATGGATTGGGGTTTGCATCGGTACTCATCGACTTAGGATTACCAAGCAAATCACTAGCATTAGCACTCGCTGGGTTTAATCTTGGGGTAGAAATTGGCCAAGTCATCATTGTGAGTGTGTTTATTCCTATGGCTTTCTTAATTCGTCATTCCTGGTCTTATCAACGTTTAGTCCTTAACTTTGGTTCTATAGCAATCGCACTGGTCGCATTGGTTTGGTTAGTGGAAAGAAGTTTGGATATGAATTTAGGAATAGGCGTGTCATAGCCAAACACCACAGAGGTATTCATCAATCTTATTAATTTAAGCAAAAGAGGTACTTAAAATGAAAAACGAACAATTATCTAAAGTCTATTATCGCGGAAATGAATTTGTTTTAGTACAAAAAGTAAGCGATGAATTCGAAGCTGGCTCGGTGATTTGCGTCGATGCCAATGAAGATGGGGTTTTCGAGTACGAAGCAGGTGTTGGAAAAGATGGCATTTGCTGTTTGACATTCGAATTTACACCAACCGCAATAAACAAAAATGGGCAGCCGTTCGGCAAAATTTCAATGTTTTTTCGCAGTGCTGATGGTTCAAAAAGATCAGATCCCACCACCTTTCAGGCGATTCAACAATCAAGCGAAAATCTGGCCAAAGCGATTCCGGTCAATTGTGCAGTTGAAGTAATCGACGGAGAAGAGAATCCACTTGATCCAGGCATATGTACCTGTACGGCATGCTCTAACAATGAAACCCTGATGGCATCTTCCCTGGAAGGTTTCAGCGGCAGTTTTACGCCAACGGAGTACGGAGTCGAAATTGTTAGCGGCAAGTATCGCAGCGCTTACCTTATCACCTCGTTCAATACCCGGATGCTCGGATTTAATCTCAACTTACACCATTCTTCAATGGTCAAATATGATGGGCCTGTCGGCCAGAGTTTCTCACACAGTTATAACATGATGATCGTACGCACGAATGAATTAACCGGTCAAGTCATAACACCCGATTTACGCATTTACGACATATCCTCAGAAGATGGTATTAATTGGCATTTGCCAACGGGATTTTACTCGCGTCTTTGTCGGGAGCCAGAAACACAACGCTGGGTCATGACACATTATTCAGGACTTGAAGTCGCATTCTATGAAGCGATTCCAGGCTGTCCTGGCTATCCAGTTTCCATCACGGATCCTAATGGAAACGTCGCGTGTATGCGCTATGATGCCTCGGGCTACTTACAAGACATCACCACCGATCTAGGCCAACTACAAGTTTTCCAATATGACAACGACGGTCGACTCTCTTCATTCTCCGATCATATCAATCGCTCCTGGCAGTTTCCACACGATGGGGAAGGCCGTTTAAGTGGTGTTAATACTCCTTCATCAATCTACGCCAATATTCCTGCCGGCCGTGAAATTACTGACAAAGATTTGAATGATGTATTGGTGACGCAAGAACGCTGCTGGGTATTTAGCTATCAAAATGAACAATACCCCAATCAGATCACCGCCGAAACCGATCCGCGCGGGGCAACTTATCGGGAAAATATGTTTGATGATCAGGGCCGCGTTATAACAGCGCGGATCAATGGCAACGATGTTCGCATTAATTATGACGCGGTCGATCTGCCGTTGGGTCTTGAGCAATTGGAACCAGACAACCGCATTCGCTCTATTGTAGACCGCGAGGGTAATATCACTTATCAGGAAATCCACGGTTTTCAGGGTGGCCCAAAAAACGGTCTCGGCCGCTTTGGTCTACGTCGCGCCATTACACTAACCGAACGCGGCAAGGGTAATGCGCCGTTGCGTGAGGATGAACCGGATTATTGGGAGCAGCGCTGGTTACAGGATTGTGATTGTCTGGCGCCTATCATTGAAACACAAATGTTTTCTAGTAATGATTTAATTGATATTCAATTCGATGAACTTGGTATTCCACAGAACATGCCCCGTGAGGTATATACCTTCAATCGCTTTCGGCAAAAGCTGACATGGATATACACCGATGGTACTAATACCATCAAAAACAAGAGGACCTATCAACGCCACGGTTTTGGTGATGAACAACAGTTCTCACGGATGTTGACTGAAACCGATGCACGTGAGTTTGACGACAATCCGATTTACGCGGGCATAAACTTTATACATAAACATCAATATAATGCCTCTGGCAATCATATTCAACATGATGCACCAACCGTATCATTAGGAGCCGAAACGCCACAGAAAATCACCGCGCAATGGACATTTAATGGTTTTGGACAGCCGCTGTCGCATACCGATGCCAACCACAATATCACAAATTATATTTATTTTGATGGCACGAGTAGTGGCGGTGATATCAATACCAAGGGCCAATTTGGAGGCTATCTAAAATCTGTCATTCGCGGTGCTGAAGGATCTGCTGATCTGATCACTCATCTCGTGCAGAAATATAAGGTTAACGCGTTGGGCATGATAACTCGCAGACGTGATGAAAACGGCTTTAACTACGATACAGAATATAATGATTTACAAGAAATAGTTCGAGAACAGCAGCCGGCTGTGACTTTAAACAATGGACAGCAAGTGTGTTATGAAACCCGGTATATTTTTGACGGTGTCGGAAATATGGTTATAACCCGGCGTAGTAATATTGATGTGGATGGCAATATCCCGATCAATGCCTGGATTGATCATTCCGTAAGTTACGATATCGTCAATAATCGATTGTCCGAGCGTGTCGAAGTGGACGAGAACGATACCAACGATTTGATTACGCGATACGCTTATGACAAAAATGACGATCAAGCTGTCGTACAAAAACCTGAAGGCAATCGTAGCTTCATGATTTATGACGAACGGCGGCTAAGTTTTAAGACATTCTATGGCGTTGCAGCAGAAGTAACGAGTTCTGGAACACGCGACACTGGTACCTTGCCATTGGATTACCCTAATGATAAACGCGTGTTGACCTTGGGCCAAACAACGTTTATTGGTGTTTCTATCAACACCTATGATGCCCGCTTCAATACCGTTCGCAATCGTGACGGTCGCGGTAATTTTGAAGATCATTTTTTCGACTTTTATAACCGTGAAACTGCTTTCTCAGACCAGAACGGGAATGGCTGGGTCCGAGAATTTGACGATGCTTCGAATGTGCTCACTGAATCACGCGGCGCGGTATCTAAAACCACTGGGCAGATCACTGAATTGTTAGAACGTAGTTACAACCGCTTCGATGAAACCGGACGGCAATACCAGCAGGTGCGTGACATTGACCTCAGTACGGATGAAAGACCGCTACTTGATCCGGATGACGGCAACAACTCGAATTTTCTCACTGTGTTTGACCCAGGGTCGCGTGTCATCACAAGCTTGGACGCCAATGGTAATCCAATGTCTATGAGCTATGACGCAACCGATCGTTTAGTGACCACAACCGATGCACTGGGCAATCAACAAAGTAATTTTTATGATGCGAACTCGAACATCATCAGCATCACCGAACTTGAACGACCAAGCCTCGGTGCGTCAGGTGGTCCAGAAACCTACGTCACCACTTTTGTCTACGATGAAATCAACCGCCGCACCGAGCAGCATATCCGCGGCTTAAACGGCAACAGTATCGATCATGCTTGGTTTTTTTCCTATGACTCACGCAATAATCAACGCTTAGTGCAAGACGCTGAGAATAATTTTACGCTGACAAGTTTTGATGACAGCGACCGTCAAATCATCATGCAACGTTTTGATGGCAACCCATTAACTGGAGAACCTACCGAATTGCTTCATTATGAATGGCGTTATGACAAAAACAGCAACACAACCGAAGAACGTGCATTGTCTGATGTAAATGATCCAGACAGTCTGCAAGTAACCCGTCATGCTTTTGATGATCTTGACCGACCTATTCGCACTGTGTACCCGGATTCGGATGATCCCATTGATGGCAGCAGTAACGGGCCGGATGATATTTTTGATCGGGTCGAGATGAGGTATGACGAAAATTCTAATCCCATCCAAATCACGGACCAGCGTGGTGTAGTGTTCAACACCCAATTTGATCCAGGTAATCGCCCGACCCAACAGAACAATACGTTGCCGGTTGACGTACCCGGAACAATAAGGCAGACATTTACCTACGATGCCCTTGATCGGACCACGAGTGCAAATAACAATTACGCAAATATTGGGCAAATGTTTGATGCCTTTTCACGTCTAACCGTAGAGACGCAGTCTATCCGGCTGGATGGTACCGGCTTTGATATGGGTTGGGGGCAGCCCATTCAAGTGGGGCACCGATATGACAAGCAGTCGAATCGCCTTGCGTGTCAGGTGCTGGATGGTAACGATACAGATCTCGATGTGGCTACCACCTTCGATGGTTTGAATCGTACAGATAGTATTTCTGCATCGTACTTCAAGTCGCCCCTACACCTGATTACCCGCTATGGCTACATTGGTCCTGGGCGTGTGCAGCAAAAGGTACTAGGTAATGGTGCAGCGCTTAATTGTACTTATGATGCGAAACGTCGACTGCGTACGCATCAGTGGAACAGCCCAAATCATTTGTTGGTTGGTTTTGAGTACGACTATGATCGTATGGATAATGTCTTGTTTGAGTGCTTTAATCATGATGGCGGACGATGCGACCATTTTCGGTACAACGACCGCTATGAAGTGACGGGCGTTAGCTACCGTGTGCCGAGTTCGGTTGCACCTGCAATACCTGCCAATACGTTTGATTACGACGATGTTTTTAATCGTCGCCAGGCGATCTTTGGCAACCCATTTGATCCGACCGCTACCACCAATGACAGCTATACGATCAATAAAGCGAATGAATACACTCAACTCACACGAAATGGCAATGCAACTAAGCCGACCCACGACCGTGCCGGTAATTCAACCCGCTTTTTAGTTCGACCTGTTACCAGCAATTCAAACCAACAGGATGTGATGGCTAATGCACGTTGGGATGCTTACAACTTGCTGTTTGATATTAATCCCGGTGAAGTGAATCCTAAGCAGGACTATCGCTATGATCCGTTCCGTCGCAGGATAGCCACGATGAAATTGGATGACGCCGAGATTGGAGAGGGATCAAGACGTTATATTTATGATGGCTGGAGTGTGGTTGAAGAGCGATTGTTTGATCCGGGTGTAACACTTGACGAAGCGACGTCAACCTTGGACCGCATCTATGTCAATGGTAGGCAGATTGATGAGCCGTTGTTGACCGCGATTGACCGAAATCAAGATGG
>JAJFJH010000217.1 GCA_021774155.1 Nitrosomonas sp. | reverse complement strand
AATGAATTAGGTTTATCGCCACAATGGCACATCAAATCTGAGAACATAGAAAATACTGAACAAGCTCTGCCGCCTGAAATCAACACACCAAACCAGAGTCCGGTTTTAGATATGAATTGGCAGCAACTTAAGCATGAGGTGACGCATTGCACGGCCTGTGATTTATGTCGGTCACGCACACAAACCGTATTTGGTGTAGGTGATGAAAATGCGGACTGGTTATATGTTGGTGAGGGGCCTGGTGCAAGAGAAGATGCCATTGGCGAACCTTTCGTTGGCCCTGCCGGGAAATTACTCGACAATATGCTAATCGCATTGGGATTACAGCGTGGTCACCAGGTATATATTGCAAACATCGTGAAATGTCGCCCACCCAATAACAGAAATCCCGATGCAAAAGAAATTGAGCAATGCCAGCCTTATCTTGCAAGACAAATAGAACTTATTAAACCCAAGATAATTGTTGCATTAGGTAAAGTTGCTGCTCAAAACTTACTCGGTTGCAATGAGAATATTTCCAGTATGCGTGGCAAGTTGTACACTTACTCAGAGATTCCATTAATTGTCACTTATCACCCAGCCTATTTACTCCGTTCACTACAGGACAAGGCAAAAACTTGGGAAGATTTATGCTTTGCTAAGGCGACAATGCAATCACTTTCAGAATAAATCCATCTACTTAACAGCTCTTCTAGTATTCGGCTTTATCGCACCAATCAAATGCAACGAATCCTCTTTACGCTGATTCAATATATGCCAATACCGAATCACTGCCATGATGGTCGATACAAACAAGCCAAACAAAACAATGACCACATAAATATGCACATCAAACAAGATCAGTGCCGCATATAAAAGCAACATACTAAGAATACTTAAATTCTCATTAAAGTTCTGTACTGCAATCGAATGGCCCGCACCCATCAATATATAGCCACGATGTTGCAGCAATGCATTCATAGGCACCACAAAAAAACCAGCCAACCCGCCCATGAGAATTAACAACGCAATTGCGATCCATAATTCGTTAACGAAAATCATCGCCATCACAACAAGTCCCATGGCAATACCCAGGGGAATAACTTTTACCGACTGACGCAAGGAAATCAGCTTCGCGGCACCTATTGCGCCAATAGCAACACCTACTGCAAACACACCCTGCAATTGTGCTGCTTGATTGAGAGGATAATTAAGCGCCACTTCCGCCCATTCCAGAACAATAAATTGTAAGGTTGCACCCGCCCCCCAAAATAAAGTCGTTACAGCGAGCGAGATTTGGCCGAGCTTATCCCTCCATAATAATTGGAAACAGTGCGTGAATTCACGCACTAAAAAAAGCGGGTCTTTCTTGAGAATGCGGTGATCAATACCGGTATTAGGTATATAAAGATTAAATATGGCCGCAATACCGTAAATCATTGCAATCAGAAAAATGCTTGCGCCCACGGCCGTCTCAGCAAAAGAAAACTGAAACTCAAGTAACACAGCAGAAACAGCCGGTGTAATCAATATGCCGCCCAATACAGTTCCTAACACAATGGATGTTACCGTTAGCGCCTCAATCCAACCATTGGCAATGACCAGCTTTTCAGGGGGTAACAACTCAGTAAGGATACCGTACTTGGCAGGAGAATACGCCGCCGCACCCAGGCCTACAACCGCATAAGCAGCTAAAGCGAAATATTGATGTGAAGAAAAAAATAACAAGCCACAACCAATAATTTTAACCGTATTGCTAATGAACATCACACGCCCTTTGGGCATGGAGTCGGCAAAAGCGCCAACAAAAGGTGCCAAGGTGACATAAAACAATACAAACACAAACTTTAGCATCGGCGTCAAATAAGCAGGTGCATGAAGTTCTATTAATAAAGCGATGGCCACAATAAGCAACGCATTATCAGCTAATGACGAGAAAAACTGTGCAGCCATAATGGTATAGAAACCGCGCCCCAAACTATTCCCTCTGAAAATTTTATTGTTAGGTGCTGCATTCTGCAGCAATGGATTTATACCACGAATCCTCTATGGCGAGGTCTTCTCTTTAATATCAACCCAGATGAATGATAAAATGGCTCGCTTAGATCCTAGTAGTTAAGTGGCAAATCTCTCCTTTCTAAATAATAATTTAATGTCACGACCTATTCATACACTTATTGATCTTTCCGCACTAGAACATAACTTATCCGTCGTCCGTCAATTTGCGCCGCATTCACGCATTATGGCCATCGTCAAAGCAAATGCGTATGGTCATGGATTATTGCACACCGCAAAAGCGTTAAGACAGGCTGACGGCTTTGCCATGCTAGAGCCTGATGCAGCTATCTCACTGCGCCAAGCCGGCTATCAACACCCAATTCTATTACTCGAAGGTTTCTTTTCGATGACAGAACTTGAATTGTTTAAACAATACAATCTAACTGCGGTTATTCATCACAAAGAACAGTTAAGCATGTTAGCTGCATCTGAAAATGGCGAATTAGATGTGTTTATCAAGATTAATACGGGTATGAATCGCTTAGGTTTTGCGCCCAACGAGTTTTCACAAGCACTACTATCACTAGAAGCTAATCCCATCATCAAACAGATTTCTTTAATGACACACTTTGCCAATGCTGATGACCTGACTAAAGCTTCAAGTGTGGCTGACCAGTTACAGTGCTTTAATACAACAACCATCGGATTAAATTACCCTCGATCCTTAGCCAACTCAGCAGCAATCATCCACCATCCAGAAACACATGTCGATTGGATACGCCCAGGTCTTTTGCTATATGGCGCTTCACCCTCTTCTGAAAAAACAGCACAAGCACTGGGTTTGCGTCCAGCAATGACAATCTCAAGTAAACTGATCGCCACACAGAGTTTAAAAGCAGGCGATAGAGTAGGATACGGTGGGCGCTTTCAAGCATCTCGTTCAATGCGTATTGGCATCGTGGCAGGCGGTTATGCAGATGGCTATCCACGCCATGCATTCTCTGGCACACCAATCTTAGTCAATGGCCAGCGGACACATACGCTAGGATTTGCATCCATGGACATGCTGGCGATTGACCTGAGTCACATTGAGAATGCGCAATTAGGAAGCACCGTCACACTTTGGGGGGAAGGATTACCCGTGGAAGAAATAGCTCACGCAGCTGGTACGATTAGTTATGAACTATTATGTGCTATGGCGCCAAGAGTTGAATCAATAATACGAGACAACAAATAAAAAAAGCCCTGCTTAAAAAAACAGGGCTTACTTATTATTAACAGATTTAATAACTGAACTATTCTACTTTAGCGGCATTACGTAACTCTTGCACAACCTCTTGAAACTCGCGCTGTAAAACACGCTGTTGCATATTCATTTTAATATCTTCAAATGCTGGAATTTCCATAGCACGGATATCATCCAACTTAATGACGTGCCAACCAAAACTGGTTTGTATCGGCGTTTCGGTCATCTTGCCTTTTTCTAGCCCAGCTAGCGCCTCAGCAAAAGGTCTAACGTAGGCTGCCGTAGGACTCCAATCCAACTCACCGCCATTTACTTTACTGCCATCATCTAGCGATTTCTCTGCTGCGACTTTACTAAAATCAGACCCTTTTTTTAGGTCGGCAATAATTGCTTTGGCTTCGTTTTCTGTTGCAACCAAAATATGCCGCGGCTTATACTCTTTGTCACCCATTTGCAACTTCAATATTTCATATTCTTTACGCAAGGTATCATCGTTAACCGCATTATTTTTGATGTAATCTACTTGGAACGCCCTAACTAATACTTGCTGTTGCTGAATTTCAACCTGCATTGCAACTTCAGGATCTTTATCAAGCCCTTTTTTCTTTGCTTCCTGAGCAATGATTTCCTCAGTAATGAGATTCTCACGTAGCGCTTTTCTCATTTCCGGGGAATCAGGCTGACCTTGTGCCGCATTTGCTTGCACCATTAATTCAAGGCGCGACTGAGGAATAACGACGCCATTGACTTTAGCTACAGCTGAAGCCTGAGCTTGTGTAGCCGTCATGGTAAGCAGGCCAAAAACACCAACTATTGCTAATTGCGAAAATTTCATCACGCGCATGGAACTCCCTTTTTAATGAGTTGAATAAAAATTGAATCTCGAAGTATACGCCTTATCGTTGCTTACGTGAATCCTGGCAGCTTGGCTATTCACATCAACGTAACGAACAGTCTTCCTTACTACGCTGGCAAAACTTTTTTAAATGGCTTAACTGTCACATTCGCGTACACGCCCGTCGTTGCGTATGGATCTGCCTTCGCCCATATCCGTGCCGCATTTAAGGACTCAAAATCTGCTACGATTAAGCTCCCAGAAAAACCCGCAGGGCCTGGATCAACGCTATCAATAGCAGGATATGGACCCGCCATAATGAGGCGACCCTCCTCCTGTAATTTCTGAAGCCGTGCGATATGTTCAGGACGAACTGCCAATCGTTTTTCTAAGCTATTTGGAATATCTTCACCATTAATGACATATAACATTAGGTATCTTTCTCTTTTTTGGTGTCTTCAATCGTTTCTTTTACCATCGCATTCTCAACAGAATAATCATCCACCGGAACAGCAATTATTTCTTTATCTTCTTCAGGGTGCTTGACGTATTTTCCTAACATCATCACCTGGGCCACAACAAACATTATCATTAACCCTGTCGACCCAAACAATTTAAAGTTAACCCATGTATCTAGCGAATAACCATAAGCAATATGGAGATTAATACCACCCATGAAGATAAAGAATATTATCCAACTGGCATTAAGTTTACCCCACACGCTCTTTGGTAAAGCAAGTTGCTTCTCTAGTAATACTTGAATTAAGCTTTTTCTGAAAAAAACACTCGACACCAACAAGATGGTAGAAAACAACCAATACAGCACCGTTGGCTTCCACATGATAAACAACTCATCTTGCAGCATCAACGTCGCACCACCCAACAGCCCGATCACTGCAAGACTCATCCACAACATTTTATCGACTTTACGGTAGCGCAGCCATGTCCAACTAATTTGTACAAGCGTTGCCACAATAGCAACCGCCGTCGCCACATAGATATCATATGTTTTATACGCAACAAAAAATACTATGACGGGGAAGAGATCAAAAATAAATTTCATAAAGCTTGAAAAACCTTTATAGTCGTTTTGTGTCGCGCTGACTAATCCAATATGGGCGGCAACTGCGAAGTCAATGCGGCCTTTTCTTTCGCTGCCGCACCCAGCAAAGCAAAACCCAACAAGCCACCCTCAGCATCTTGAAATAACGCTTTTACGCCATCTTGATCTACTTCAACTTGCCAGTCACCTTTCTTCGCAAAATCGGGTGGCGACACCACTGCGGGACAAGCCGGCGTTTTTACCACGACAGGCATGGCTGGATAATGAACTGGCGTGCTATTACCCGCAAGCGTTGCTGCCAATGCACGTCCCGCATGTGAAATTGGCATCACAAATGGCAGTACCTTACCTTCCACTTCCGCACAATCACCTAATGCATAAATATTTACACACTGTGTTTGTAGCAATTGATTAACCACAATTCCGCGATTAATTTGAATTCCTGCCGCTGCAGCTAGCTTTGTACGAGGAGCCAAACCAACTGCCGACAAGACAATATCTGATTTAATCGTTTCGCCATTGGCAAGCACTAATTTCAATTGATTGCCACCACGTTCAACACACTCAGTCACGACATCCAAATGAAAGTTGACACCAATCGCCTCCAGTCTCTCACGCATATATATACCGCCAGCTGGTGGCAACAAACGTCCTAGTGGCTCTGCACTAATATCAATAACATGAACTTCATAACCTGCGGCAACTAAATCATTCGCAAACTCACACCCAATTAGTCCAGCACCGAGAATACTAATTTGTTTTTTTCCTTCCAGCGCTTCGCGGAAGCATCGATAGTCTTCGACGTCATTGATAGACAAAATGTCTGATGCGCCATCACCTTCCAGCGGCAAACGAATTGGATCAGCCCCTAACGCCAAAACCAACTGGTCATAGTGTAACTCCTCGCCATTTTCAAGTTGTAGTTCGTTGCTTGCGCTTTCAATCGCCACCACGCGAGTATGCGGAAGAATGGTTATCTTGTGCTGCTCGGCCATTTTAACCGCATCCATACTCAAGAATGTGGCAGGTGTTTTACCGGTAGACAATGCATTTGACAACATAGGTTTAGAATAAAAGCCCGCAAAATCTGCAGAAATCAACGTAATAGCTATCTCATCATCAAGTTTACGCAATTCACGTACAACGGCGTAACCCGCAAGTCCACTACCGACAATAACAACCGGATCACGACTCATTACTTAAATTCCCACCATTTCAAAATCTGCTTTAGATACACCGCATTCTGGGCATTCCCAATTCTCAGGAACGTCTTCCCAGCGCGTGCCCGACGCTATACCATGTTCTGGGTCACCAACAGACTCGTCGTAAATAAAACCACAAATATTACACTGGAACTTCCGCATATCAATTCTCTTTATTCTTAATTAAAATTTAGTAAAGTTAACTATCACTGCCACAGTATATTATCTCAATACACATAAAATAATCGGCACTACAACGGTCAAGTTATAGTGCCGATTAAACAACTGTCACTAATAATTATAGGCAGAACATAGCATTACTTTATTAATGTATTACTCATCCCATTCATCATCAATATCAGGCACGTCTCCATTATGTACTAAACTATTCCTTCTTTGCATATAGGCATCACGAACAAACTCATACTTATCCAAGGCAGCTTCTTCCAACATTTTATCAGTGCCTAGCAGCTCTGCCCGCAAATCTACCACTCGCAGCACCGTAACGGGCGCCCGTACAGTGACGGCATCAAGGCTTTTGTGTAAAGAATGATTAATACGCTTCATAGTGAAAACGGAAGTAACTGGGTCTGCAAAATAACCATCCACACCTATGCCAACAACATCACGTACGGTACTCGGTCCCATAAGTGGAAGCACCAAATACGGCCCAGTACCCACACCGTAACGACCCAATGTCTGACCAAAATCCTCATTTCGCTTACTGATATCAATATCACTCGCATTACTAACATCGCTGGCGATATCAATCATTCCTAACATACCAAAGGTTGTGTTAATGAGAACACGCGTACCACTGGCAGCTGCATCTGGAAAGTTTAATTGCAGTAATGCATTTGCTGTCACAACTACATCATTCAAGTTGGAAAAGAAATTCCCAATTACCATTTCAATAGGATCAGGGACAACAGCCTTGTACCCTCTTGCAACAGGCTCCATTACTTTCTCATCAAGTATTTCATTAAATTCAAAAACGGAACGATTCATTGATTCTAACGGATCATGCCTATTCTCAACTGACGCACATCCCGTCAAGAATAATCCAATGATTAGCAAGGTTACTGTTGTAAAACGTTTAGTTCGGATCATAATTATTGTTAGTTCTTAATAGAGTTGACAGATCTTGCCACATTTGCACATCAGGTTCAACACAACATTCTTTTGTTTTTCCAACAACCGTCTATATCGAGAGACAATCGATACAAATGCAAAACAAGAGGTTAGCATATCTCACATGAAATTCTGTCTACTTTTACGGCAAATTATAATAAACACCTTAGATGAAACATTATAACTGATTAATTATAAATAATATAATTCGATCAGAACGAATAATTATTAATGTAAATAGCAGGCTATATAATATTTATAATTGGAAACACCAACACTCAATAAATTTTAAAGCATACGCGAAGCTTTTTTGATTAATTACCGTAAATTCATTTTGACAAAGGCAACTCATCGTAAGATGGGGACGCAAAGCTTCCAGTCTTGCAAAAGATAGCGGAGCAACCAAGATCTCGAATCCAACAACTGCTGCTGATTCTTGATGTATCCCTTCCAAACCTCATCCGTAACGTCATCACTTGATAACTACCCAATACCCTCTTGCCCACAAATATGCTGATCTCAATATCGTTTACGCAAATAACTATACACCAACAACAGTTTGCGCGAACTCTTTCCTTCAAGCACTGCACAGCTCTAGATAAAGCGAGGTTTGGATGTATTTCTATCAGCATATGAATATGATCTCTATTCACTGACCAGCATAGATCAACATCCCTTTTGCTGCGAGCTATCTCTCGTAGCAATTCTTTACATCTTATACCGACATCTCCGGCCAACATTTCGTAACGGTACTTGGTTGCTGTCCATACCAAATGATATTTGCAGTCCCATACAGTATGGTTTCCATGTTTGTAATTTTGCATCCACGAAAAACATCATCCTTCATCTAAAGGCGAGAGATTTACTGATCCCCTACCGGGGACTTTAAATTCAGTACGAATTCTGAGCGAAATTGATCCCCATCAATTAAGAGGCTGGCGAAATAATATCGCTAGCCCCTTAAACATCTCACTGGTTAGTTAGCGCTTGCCTATACAACCCAAACAGGATCAGCTACAAATGACGAGGGGATACCAACAACTTCTTCAGGAATAACTTGGTCGTAACTCGATAATTCAGCCAGTGAAGATGAATCAATTCCAGCAGCTTGTGCATCTGCAAGCGATACATTAAAGTAAACATCAGTCATATCAACTGTTGTTCCGTTTGTCAGGGTCGCTGAGCTGCGCTCCAAATGAAGGTTGCCCTGGGCATCAATGAAAGGTAACTCAGTAAACGCCACTGCTAAGCTTTCAATACCAACATCAACTAGGCTTGTTAGCTCACCTGCATCGGTTTCATGGTTACCGTTGGCATCCTGCCAAACCAATAGGCTAGAAAAATCAACGTCATCCACATTAACAATTCCATCACCATTACTGTCGTAAGAAGCCAGCTTAGCAAAACCGTCACCTTTATTAGAACCACCAAATAATTCGGAAATATCGTCAATAACGCCATCGCTGTTAGTGTCAATAGCCAGGAGACCATCATCACTACCAACCCAGCCTGATTTTATTGCATTGCCAGTGCCAAGCAGATCAAATGTACCTTTAGAATCAACTCTGGAAACAGTTTCAACTCCGTCTCCATCCAAGTCAATCACGATTGGTGTGATACCAGCATCCCAACGCATATCACTCTCGCCGGCAGAAAGATAGGTCCAGTTGGTATTTGTTATATCACCTGAAACCTTCTTCACATCACTGCCAATATTGTCGTTCGAACCGGCGTCTTTGCTTGACCAGTACCAGTCGCTCATATTAAAGTTACCACCCCAGCCGCTATCATGCCGAACACCAGCTTTATCAAATTCGATAAAGTAGTAACCTTCATCCAAATTGGTAAATAAGTAGTTACCGTCGCTATTCGTGGTGGTATGTGCCGCGGCATAATGATTCTGACCGTTCCGAGCATATAATGTTGCAGTAATACCACTAATACCAGGTTCGTTTGAATCTTGAATGCCGTTATGGTTCATATCTTCCCACACACGATCACCAATGGAAGCTTTCTGAGACGTAATACCTGCATCCCAGGAACTATAATGTTCTCCTGCAACCAGTGTAGTATTAGCCATAACGCCCCAGTTTAATGGGATCGTTGCAGTTTCTAAAACATCAGAATCCAAACTATCATTCGAACCCTGATTAGGCGTAGTAAATTTATAGCCAGCTGGCAAAGTGGACTCTTTTATGTCAATTTGGTAATCACCCGGCACGAGATCACTAAATAAATAATCACCATTTGCATTAGTAGTTGTCTCTGCAAATATGGCGCCGCCATGCCCATCTGTAAAATTTGCTGCGCGTAACATGACAGTTACTCCAGCGACACCTGCCTCACCGTTATCCTGCACACCATTACCATTGTCATCAAACCATATTTTATCTCCAATGCTGGCTTTCAGTGTGGCAGGCGGGTTTATATAACCGCTGGTATCGCTATCGCTGGCGCCAACGACCGTGACGGTGGCCACATTTAGGTATTCTCCGTTGCCAACAGACTCGGACACAGACGTGGTCAGTTTTTTGAGCTTGAACTCGTCGTTGCTACCTTCAGTATAAGCAGAAATCACCAAGGTATCGCCCGTCAGTCCACCGTCATTGATGTCGGCCCAGCGAGA
>JAJFJH010000216.1 GCA_021774155.1 Nitrosomonas sp. | reverse complement strand
CATTTATTACGCGAACTTGCCTTCATCAAAGACGCGCACAATTATGCTTGGGCGCACAACATGAAACGCCTATTACAAGAAACCTGCAAAAAGGTCTCTGTGCGGACAGAAAAACGGCTAAGTGATAAAGAACTAGCCAATCTACAGAAACGCTACCAGAATATCTTAACGCGCGGTGAAAAAGAACTGCCGATTATTCCACCCAAGCCCAGCGGTAAACGTGGCAAACTGGCTAAATCAGATGCGCATAACCTTTGGGAAAGACTAAAAAAACATGAGGTCGCTGTACTATTGTTTGCCAAAGACCCGCACGTGTCATTTACCAATAACAGGGCAGAAAGAGACCTGAGAATGGCAAAAGTTAAACAAAAAGTCTCGGGCTGTTTCAGGTCAAGTGAATATGCACACGCCTATTGCCGTATTTCAAGCTATTTGCAATCCATGGCCAATAAGGGATATAACCCACTTGTCGCCATACAAATTGCTTTGGCAGGTGAAGCTCATGAAATATGGGGCGAGTAGTTACACTCAAAGCTTTATTTCTAGGTATGTTCATCAACAGCAAATCTTCAGCTTGTAAAGTTTAAGGCCTGAACTACAAGGTTCCTTTGTCTAGGAGTACAGACTATTATTATTTCTTAATAAACTTGAACTGGGTAACTGCAAACTTATAAAGTAAACCACCGCACTGGGGAGGTGGCAACAGGATGTTTCCGCGCTGGATTTTCAGCCTAAAATAGGCTAAATATTTCAAAGTTTGGGGAAACCAAACAAACGAAAAAACCCATAATTCACCTAAAAGTGGGGTGATTCCCCACACTTTAGGGAGCTATTATGAGAAAGTGGGGAAGCCGAAACCTAACAACGATAAGGGTATTGAGGAAATCTCCCCACTTTCCCCACTGTTTTTTTCAGGGGTAGGAATAAAACATAAAAATAAAGCCGCAAAAATCAGGTGGCTTTTCTGAATATCGGAGTGACAATTGCACCCTTTTCTAATGCTTCCAGATGATCACTCCACCATTGCATCATTTTTATCCGATCAGGCAAATATTTTGCCCGGTTGTATGCCCCACGCACTTCATTAACTTCACCGTGGGCAAGCTGCCTTTCAATGGCATCAGAATTAAAACCTGCTTCATTCAATGCGGTACTGGCTACAGCACGGAACCCGTGGCCAGTCATCTTACCCTTATAGCCCAGACGATATAAGGCAAACAGCAGCGTATTATTGCTTATTGGTCTACGGGTATTACGTCCCGGTAGTAGATACTCGCTATCTCCCGCTATGGGTTTCAGTTCTGAAAGAATTGCTAATGCTTGATTTGATAATGGTACGACATGTTCATTTCTCATCTTCATACGCTCACTTGGCACAACCCATAGTGCATTATCCAAATCAAACTCTGACCATAAGGAACCAATTAATTCATTGGTACGGGTAAAGGTTAGTGCCAGTAGTTGCAAAGCTAACTGGGTTTGTTTATCACCAATCGTTTGATACTGAGAAATGGCACGAAGTAATTCCGGCAGTTCTTCAGGTTTAACCGCGGCTTGATTTCTTTTCTTGTGCGGAGTTAATGCACCCCGTAAGTCAATAGCAGGATCACGACTACAACGACCCGTTACCACACCATAACGAAATACTTGGCTGCATACTTGCAATACCCTATGCGCCAAATCATATGCCCCACGTTGTTCAATCATACGAATGGTATTGAGTAATTCAGGTGCTTCAATCTTTTTTATTGGGAGATTCCCCAGGTAAGGAAACACATTGACTTCCAGCCTTCGCAGTACATCCTTGGCATGACTGGGCACCCAGGTATTCAATTGTTTAGCGTACCACTCACGGGCTACCGCTTCCAGGCTGTTATTGGCGGCTTCTTTGCTTTGCTGTTTTCTTATGCGGCGTTCTATTGATGGGTCAAGATGCTTATCGAGTTTCTCACGTTCAAGCCGGGCACTTTCCCTGGCCTGTTTTAGCCCGATTTTTGGATAGACTCCAATTGATATGGATTTCTCTTTGTCGTTAATCTTGTACCGTAATCGCCAATATTTACGGTTATCAGCATACACCCACAGATAAAGCCCTTCACCATCATGAAGCTTACGAATTTTCTTACCTTCACTGGTAGCATTCTTACAAGTGACGTTATCAAGGGCATGACGAGTAGTCAAAATGTGGTAACTTTTCTTAGTTGAAAATAGTTACCACATAAGTTACCACACTTTTTTTCAGGATGCTAATGGATTACTGAGGACAGCTACGGACAGAAATAAGCTTGAAAGCGTTATTCTAATTGACTTAACTGGACTTCCTCGGATTGATACGGACTAGTAATTGGCGGAGGCGGTGAGATTCGAACTCACGGTAGAGTCACCCCTACGGCAGTTTTCAAGACTGCTGCTTTAAACCGCTCAGCCACGCCTCCCAGTGAACCTGCGACCCGAATAATACAGCTTCGAACACATTTTTACCAGCAAGATTTCTAAAAACACACCTGGGGTAGAGTCTTAAAACAACACCCATTAAAGAATTTTATTATTTATACCAGGTAAGTATCGATGCCCGTTAATAACAAATCATACTGTGCTTCAACGATCTCTTTTATTACCTGCGCAGGAAGGCCATGCACTACGTTACCTTCTAAGGCTAACCAACCAACAGCGTCTGACGAACCAAGACTCACTACATATCCTAAATCACGATGTAAATAAGGTTCTAGAATATTAATGACACTAGAATGCCGTAACATATTCCTTGCTACTAGCTTACCCTTACGTACTGCTGATTGAGCAGTTAATGTATTGGAACCAAACGCGCTATAGTTTGAGCAGTCACCCGCCGTAAAGAGCCGATGTGATGGCTCACCATTAATGATTATTTGCCCATTGGCATTGGCATCAAACACGCTTTGTTTGCTTTTCCCAGTAAAATAAACTGAAAGCTGTGATGGCAACGAAAACGTTTGTTTTGTATTCTTATCTTGTAGTAATACCTCATTCGCTTGTTGCTCAAGGAAGTAGGTGTGTGGATAGAACGCAATATCCAGCTCTTTCATTCGCATTTCGACGTAACGCGAAAATTCTATTGGAAACTGTTTCAACACATGATCTCCACCATCAACCAGCGTTAGTTTTTTGTTAATTTTGCGTCGCTTCAAGAACGCTTCAATTTCAAATAAAAACTGTATGCCTGTAGCACCACCTCCGACAAGGGTCAGTCCAAGTTCTTCACCGCTATTATCGGCAATGACTTTATTTAGAATATCGGAACCCGCTTCGTTCATAAAGTCATTCAACGTCATAACATTAGCAATCTTTTGTGGCGCAAGATCCGAACAGCCCGCAGCAATCAAAAGATAATCGAATGCGATTTCTTCATCATTGACCACAATAAATTGGTCTTTCTGCCATTGCGCCAGTGATTCTTCAGTAATAGTTGGCGCAGCACGGATATGACGGCAATCAAATCGGCTTTCTAGGTCAGAAAATGGGACGAGTAAATCCGACAAGGGATAGCGAAAAGTTTCATGTAAATGTGTGATCTTTAAATGCTGTGTTTTAGGATCAACAAGGGTGATATCAACATGTGATGCATGTTGTGACAGAACCGTGAGCGCGGCAACACCGGCATAGCCACCACCAATAATTACAATTCTTAGTCGCTTTTGGCTGGGTATATAAAATGGTAAAAAAGCCACTATTTCTCCTAAGTTGATCCATCAATAAAGTCATGATTACTTCGTGGGATTTGTGTCACTTGCCAGTTGTCCAGCGCCCATTGCCAAAAGATTGGAAGATCACTTTTAACCAGTTCAGCTGGTGGTGTTTGACCTAGAAAACGTAACGCGGCCATTAATTGTGGCACTGCTTTCGACAAGTCTACCGGCGTGGCACATGTTTGCTTACTAAGCTTCTTACCATCACGATTAGTGACCACCGGCAAGTGCATATAACTTGGCACAGGATAACCCAGTAGCTGTTGTAAGTAAATTTGCCGAGGCGTGGAATCTAATAAATCTTCACCGCGCACCACGTGGGAGATATTTTGCGCCGCATCATCAACTACAACCGCCAACTGATAAGCGAAGACTCCATCGGCTCTACGCAATACAAAATCACCGGTATCGCTTTCTAAACATTGTGCAACTCGCCCTTGTAATGCATCCTCAAACAGAAGAAGTTTATCATCGGTTTGTATCCGTAGCGCGCTGGGTTGTTGACTGTTTTGTGCATGACGGCAAGTCCCCGGATAGATGGGGCCGATAATGCCCCTGATACTTGAATCTAAAATTTCTTTACGTGTGCATGTGCAAGGGTAAGTCAGATTTAACTGCGTTAGTAAATGAATCGCTTCCTGGTATGGTGCGCCACGCTGACTTTGATAAATTACGTCACCATCCCAGTTCATACCTAAATGTTCAAGCGTATGGAGAATATTGCTCGATGCGCCCAGCACTTCA
>JAJFJH010000215.1 GCA_021774155.1 Nitrosomonas sp. | reverse complement strand
AAAGAAATTTTCTACATCGTCTACGAAAGTAAGCAATACTCCCAGCTGAGCGTTCATTTCATCAGCGCTACATTTGGCACAGAGATGAGTGTTGTAGACATTTAGTTTGCCAAACTCAGGAATGTCTAGTCGTGTCATCATGACATTTCTTGGTAGTTTAATGACATGCCCTTCAAATTCTAGCTCGGCAGTCTTCGGCAGTTTTTTGACCATTTTGAAATCAATATCGCAGCGACTCAACACGGCATTGGCCAATGCTAGTATCCCTGGCAATCCTACTTCGAATGCGGTGTGTAAATCGTATTCGCTCCCTCGACTACGTAGCTTACCCTGAAGATCAAGTGCGCTATTGGCCGTTTTGACCAAAACGCCTCCAACGACTTCTTGGAGGAGGATGACATCGACAGTATTCACTTTCGCAAACTCGGCAATGGCGTCTAAACGCTGATCCCGTGTTTTAGTTTCGGAGAATAGAAGATTGATGGATAGAACATTTAGATGATTTCGGTTCGCGACATCGCCACATTGAACAAGTGACTCACTTCCTCCGCCATTTTCAGGTGGTGGGCTGGTACATCCGGACAAGACGATGACACTAAAAATCACTACAAAGAATAAGTTTTTCATACTCCACCTCTTTAGTAATCACTGAGAACAGGTTCGCCGTTCAGTTTACCGCAATGAATTCAATCGGGGGACGAAATGTGTCTTTTTCCTGGAAGATTATCCAAGGAAAACGCCGATGATTATTCTGTTCTGAAAGAAAACTTTATGTATTGTGTCATGGTCGAGTGATCTTGATGTAAACCAGATAATTTGTTTCTTTCTGTAAGTTTTAAGATAAAACCATGAAATTATCGACGGCTTATATTAATCATTCAGATTGCCTCAAGCATGAAATGGGACTAGGTCATCCGGAATGTCCACAACGGCTGGCGGTGATCGCGGCGCAATTACAAGTCTGTGGGTTGATGGATCAGCTTGAGTGCCATGAAGTGTCACTGGCAACCATTACGCAGTTGGCGTGCGTGCTGAGTCTTGGTGAATACACTATTATCGGCACGTTCGGAGGAGGTTATGTAGCTTATTGGCTGTGACAATTAGCGCCGAGATTGGTGAAGTGCTGGTCGGTAATCGGCCAGGACGAAGTGATGCGTTGCAAATTACGGTTTACGGTGCAGTTGGGGTGGCATTTCAGGATCTGGTAGCTGCGTGGCAGGTTTATAATGATGCTCGCGCTCAGCATGAGGGTCGCTCGCTCGATTTTTTAGACTAACACGGTGGTAGGCCAGTTTGACGGATAATCTCAAACGAAAACTAATAGAACGCCGAAATTTAATTCGGATCAAATGAATGATGAGATCTTCGTGTCGGCTAAATATCATGCTTAAAAAACCAAACGCGTATATCGCATCAGTAGCACTCGGCTTGATCCTTGCAGCCTCAGTCTCAGCTGGGGATAGAGTTGAAGACTTTAATACCTGGACAGGTATTGAAATGATAGGTGGTTTGTCTAGCACCAATCCAAACCTTAAATATAAGCTTTTTGCTCAAGGCCGTTTTGGCGATAACTCAACCCGCTTTACCCAGGCCTTGATACGACCGGGTCTCGGCTACGCGATCAATGAGAAAGTCACTGCCTGGTTGGGTTATGACTGGGTTCCAACCAGTCGCCCACTTGCGCTTAAACACCCTTTTAATGACCACAGGATCTGGCAGCAATTGTCACTGAGAGACAATTATTCGTTTGGTACAGTCATCAGCCGCACACGGCTTGAACAGCGTTTCTTCGATATTCCAGGCAGTTCCGATGTTGCGTATCGTTATCGGCAAATGTTTAAATTGTTAACTCCCATGCACTTTGTGTCACCAAAGGTCAGTTTTGTTATATGGAATGAGATTTTTGTTGATTTGAATTCTATGGATGCGGGAATCAGAAGCGGTTTAAATCAAAACTGGGCATTTGCAGGGATTGGTTATCGCTTGAACAAAAAAACCACCATTGAAATGGGTTATTTAAACCAATTTATTAATCGTTCAAAAAGTCCTCGTCCTGACCAAATGAACCATGTCTTGTCTGTTACTATGCTTGTTAATTTTTGATGTGTGTTAATCATGATGACGCTAACTAGCTCCAATATTGCGCCAGTTTCTGGAATTCAAAACAGGGCAAGTTTAAAGTCGGAAAATTAAGTATTGGGTACGAACTGTATTTTTAATCAATCTTCTATAAATCAATAAATATATGGGTTGCAGGCCGGAATTTGTAGCGATGGCTCAAAAAAGAGTTGTAGCAGCGAAGGTTATTCAAGTGGACATGAGAGATATTAGTCTACCGGCTAACACTTTTGACGGAGTCTGGGTTTCTTTCAGCTTGCTCCACATTCATCAAACTGATGCCCCAAAGGTATTGAATAATCTTAAAAGAATAATGAAGGTCAGTGGCAAAGTCATGATTGCACTACGTCGAGGGCCAAAAATAAATTGGATGACAGCCAATATATCAGGCATCAATTACAACTGTGACGTTCAAGAATGGACGCAATCTGATTTGGAGCGAATCATTCAAGATAATGGATTTGAGATAGGCTACTCGCGTCCATTTGAACGACCGGGTGGTCGATTTCCTTTACTAAGCATTATGGCGTCTGTACAAAGTCCTAAATAGAAGATCAGTAAGATTCGGTGAATTCACCTACTTTAATTGGAGAATACCCAACTTTAAGTTTCAATAAGTACGCCTTGTGCATTCTTAAGCGCGTGTTGATAAGCCAATCCTGCCACTGCAAGATCACCCAAGGCCAGTCCTCGAAATACGAAAGCGGTGCGTTCATATTCGGCGCATCGGCCTTTAATATCGCCATTCACCAGGCCTGTTAGGTCGCCTAAAACCAGTGCGGGATCAACCAATGGTTTTGCCATGCTAGACTCTTGTTCTAGATCATCAACGACTATTTGATCAAATATTGATAGGCTTTCAGCGAACCACGGTGCAGCCAAGTCTGTCATGGTGGCAAATGCGCCGGGTTTTAACCAATGGGCATCCAAGAAAGGCTTGAGTTGAGGTGAAAGCGTGACGGAGGTAACAACCAAATCGGCATTATTTACTGCATCCTGCGCTGTTTCACTGGTAATGGCTGATAAACCCATTGCCTCCACATACTGACAGAATTTATCTCGATTAACAGTGCCTCGACCAAATACCCTGATCTCTTTTAATGGAAATAACTCAACAAATGCAGCCAAGTGACTATGTGCTTGTACACCACAACCTATAAAAGCTGCAATGGCGGCTTCCGGCTTAGCCAGACGTTTGGCGGCGACGACACTCAGCCCCGCAGTACGAATGGCCGTGACCCAATTGCCATCCAGAATTGCCAGTGGCAAACCCGTATCACTATCTAACAATGTGATCAATGAATTAATACTTTTAAGCCCACGCTTAGGGTTTTCTGGGTTAAGTAACAGAGTTTTTACTGCAAGAAACGGTGGATCATTCGCAGCAGCCAAAGTCGCCATCATATATCGGTCATCCGGTGGTGTAATGACTGCTTTGGGCGCATTCCATACTTGTGATCGGCTACGGCCGTGAATCAGGTGCTCGATACTATCAATCACTTCCTGGTATGTTAATTGCAAACCCTCCAGTACGGTTTGAGATAAATAATGAATAGGTGTGGGCATGTGTGTAATCGTTTTTCTATGGTCATGCATAATGCAATTTCAGAAGAGATTCAGGTGTGCCAGTCTACCAAATCGGACCTAAATCAGCCATGTTGATCTCAGCACATTTACTGCTCGGTAAATCTCTAGCCCCAATATTGCACCAGTACATTAAATTCCGGCCTGTAACCCATATGTTTATTGACTTTTATAAGATTGATTAAAAATACAGTTTGTACCCAATACTTAATTTTCCGGCTTTAAACTTGCCCTGTTTTGAATTGAACACATATGCTTGCCACGCCGCAGAATAACTGCGGCTCCGGTCGCGAGCACGTTCAATTCAAAACAGTTCGGCGTTTAAATTCCAGAAACTGGCGCAATATTGGGGCTAGTCCAAGGGCTAAAGTTCTTTGTACGTGCTCTTTGTGTACGTTCATGCCTGAACCAAAATCAGTACCTGTGTCCAGATTTCGAAAGAGACCTCGGTATGGTGGCGCACCGTGGAAAATTTCGTCTCTTCGTTTACTGAGTATGCGAAGCTGAGAAATTATATTCCTGGACAATAATGTCAGGAGTTTCTTATCTATAATTTTGCTTCTTGATGCATTTTGAACTTTACCAGACGGAGATGTATATCTGACATTTGGAAGTGCATCATTCAGAAACCATTCAATTGCAGAGATACATCCAACGATTGCTAACTCAGGTTTCCCTACCTTCAGTAAACGCTGCATTGCCATAAATTGCTTAATTACTTTGTCATCAAAATTGAGCTCCGCCGCAAGAATTCGTTCGATTCGCTATCCGCCCACCGGTGGACCCAACATCACAAATAAACCATATAACTTGGATGGCATGGTGGCTCATCTAAAGTTGCTGCGTTGTAGGCGCGAATGAATTTTTGGGTCCGAATATACTTCCTCGTTCAATCGCTTCGCAATTGCATTCTGATATCCACTAGCAGTTAGTGGAGCTGGGTCCTGCATATTAGCATCTGGCAATTCCATGCTCAGATGTGGCAGTTCCCTGTGCAATCAAATAGTGAAGAAACGAAAATTCTGTACCGGGATCCGGTGGATTCATTTCTTCGATTTTTTCCCATGACCACATCTTTAATTTTCAATGGAATAAGTGAAAAAGAAAAATGCGACGTATTAAGGTAAACAATCCAAATAAGCCGGGAGCCGATTTCTTTTAACCATAACATTTGCTTCTCGCTATCAATGCTTATGCTAATAGGCAGCTAGAATAGATTATCAGTGGACAGTAACCTTATTTTCGCAAGGCTTCAAGTAACTCCTTTGTCGGTTGCCCATCCACAGTTAAGTCGTTATCCGTCTGAAAAGCTCGAATAGCTTGACGTGAGCCTCTGCCGAGGATGCCGTCAATTTCGTCGTTGTAGTAGCCTTTTTCGGTTAAGCGTTGTTGCAGTTCAAATTTCTCTTCAATGGTTAGGGAATCTGCAGGGCGCGCCCAGGGTTGTATGAGTCCCTCTCGTCCGGCTAGGCGGTCTGCGAGTACGCCGACGGTTAGCGCGTAAAAATCTGAATTGTTGTAACGTTTAATGACAAAGAAATTGCGGGTCATCAAGAAGGCGGGGCTGTCTGAGCCGGTCATCATGTTGAGCACGGCATTTTTTTCCGGGCGAGGAAATGACTTTCCTTCTGGTCGGACAAAGCCGAGTTTCTCCCACTCGGCTAGTGTTTTAGTTTGGTCTTCATATTGCAGGCCGTTTGCGGGTAGTTTGACTTCATAGCCCCAGGTTTCTCCTGAGCGCCAGCCGTTTTCTTTCAGAAGATTGGCCGCTGTTGCCAAGGCATCTGGTACGGAGTTCCAAATGTCACGCGCACCATCTTTGTCCATGTCGATGGCATAAGCCTGGTAGCTGGTGGGAATAAATTGTGTGTGACCCATGGCGCCCGCCCATGAGCCCATCAGGTCGGTGGTTGTAATGTCACCCGATTGTAAAATTTTTAATGCGGCAACCAGTTGGGTACGTGCAAACTTCTGGCGTCTTTTGTCTGCATAGGCAAGCGTTGCTAAAGATCGTGGCACATAATGCAAGCGGCTGGTGCGTTCAAGTGCTGCGCCATAGTTTGATTCAACTGACCAGATGGACAGTAGTGTGGCAGCGTCAACACCGAGTTTTGCTTCGATAGCGGCGAGTGTCTCCGCATGTTGCTTTGCCATTTTTAGGCCACTATTAATACTTAATGGATTCACCCGGGCATCCAAGTAATCCCAAATCTTGCTGGTAAATTCAGGTTGGAAATTGGCTTTTCTTAGGACATCTGCGTCTGGGGTTGTTATCCCTTTAAATGCATTGTCGTATGTTGATCGTTCAACGCCACTTTTAGCGGCCGTGTCATAGAAATCATCTATCCATTTTTGGAAGTCTACGTCTGCACTGGCATTTAATGGCGTCAAGCTTAAAAAAATAGCCATTGATATGATGCTTACCCTAGAAATTAAACATTCAAAATACGTCACGAGATTCATCCTGTAATGGTTAGTCTTGATCACCATAGCATAACGCTATTCAAAAAATGTTGGGCGGTAAATTGCTTGCTGGAATTTATGTTTGTGATTTTTATCACGGTAAAAAAATGCAGGCCCAATGATAATGGTAACTATTATATTAATTTTTGATATAAATAACATTGTATTGCTTGATATTATTAATTTTTGATACGAACATTGCTAATATTCCTTCACAAGGACAAGTCATGAAGAAAAGCTTTAAAAATATACTTAAGTTGGTATTGGTTTATGAGGGCGGATGGGCGGATCATCCGAAGGATCCAGGTGGTGCAACCATGAAGGGTGTGACGTTAGCTGTTTATCGACGCCACTATGGGGACAATAAGAGCAAGGATGATTTACGTAATATTACGGATGCAGAGCTTGAGAAAATTTATCGCTCGGGTTACTGGGATAAATGTCGCTGTGATGAACTGCCTGCCGGTGTTGACTATGTTGTGTTTGATGCGGCGGTGAATTCAGGCCCTGGGCGTAGTGCAAAATGGTTACAAGGCGCGGTCGGAGCCAAGCAGGATGGTGGTGTTGGGCCGAAGACAATCGCCAGAGTGAAAGAGCAGGTAGACACGATACAGATGACCAATAACATGTGTGATCGGCGTTTAAATTTTTTAAAAAGTCTCTCTACCAGGGATACGTTTGGCAAAGGTTGGGGGCGACGTGTTGAAGGCGTTCGTGTGGCTGCTATTGCCATGTGCGGTGGCAGCAGTCCCGCAAGTGAAAGCCATGCGCCATCGGTGGATTTTAAAACTGTCAAAAAAGGCTCAAAAGGGGTGTGGGTGCGCAAACTCCAAGAGGCACTCGGAATTCAGGTGGGTGGGTGGTTTGGAAGGGATACGGAAACGGTTTTAAAAGCTTGGCAACAGGATAATGGGCTTGAGGTCGATGGTATCGCAGGTCGCAATACCTATCGAGCGCTAGGTTTATTGCTTTATTAGTAAGTATAGGCGTAAGCAACTATCGATTTTGCGGTTTCTATATGGTGAACTTGAAAGTAACGTTTGCTGGTGTGTTTGGCCGTTGAATAAAATACCTCGCTGCAAGGACGGGGTATTAACTATGTTCTTCGCATTGCTGATTTTTAACCATATTTTACCCCAAAGAGATTAAACTTTCAGTGCTGTATTCCTTGTAGAAAGAGGGATGGTTGTAACTCATGAATTATTTGGCGATGCCGAGGAGCCTGAAACAAACTCTGTGTAATTGTCTATTATTAACTCAGATTTCCCATTAGAACCTTCTAAGGAGAGAAAATAGGTGTAAATTTCACGGGCAAATCAAATGATTTCTTGATTACGCAGAACCTCCAGCCAGTTATATGCTTACGCAACATAAGAACGGATTGTCTGCGTTAAGTTTGTCACGCCAGCTTGGTGT
>JAJFJH010000214.1 GCA_021774155.1 Nitrosomonas sp. | reverse complement strand
TTGTACAACGGTGACAGCAAAAGTGGCATGCCGATAGGCATTGTTTTTATTTAAGAAATCCTGAGTTTCTTTAATCAGATCATTCTGATCAATTTCATCTTTTACTTTAAATAAGCCGATAGATGCACCCGTACTAATCGGCTCGACGGCATCTTTGTACTTGAATTTAGACGTGTCTGATTCGGTAATATCTCGAACTGCTTGCAGCAACATATAACCTCCGCCACGGCGAGTACTCAAGTCTTCTGTGTCATCGATGATGTGCGACAAATTTATAGCTTCAATACGAAGCAACTGGATAGTCATTATTTTTACTCTTTTATATTGTTAATGTTCGATCAATCTTTCTTAACGTAATACATGCCTTGCCCCATGGCCGTACTTTGGCCGACGCCTAGCCAGCTTCCCCAGTGAAGTAGCGCGTTAATACTTGCCGGTATTTCGTGTGGGTAGTGAATTTCGCCGATGAGTCCGTGGCGGAAAATAGGGCGTGGTTTTGTTCTTGATCCGTATTTCCATTGGACCGTTTCAAGCTGGTGATTGCCTGTTGGCGCATGACGAATTTGTTCTTCTGCTTTGATCCAAGCGAGTGAGTTTAAATCCAGTGCTGCGGCTAAGCTCGGCTCAAGTTCTTTAACGCGCCGTACTAACGAGCGTACAAAACGTAATAGTTTTGGGGGTGTATTTGTAACGCCTGCTGCTTGGTGCTCTGTGCTGTTTAGTGTGAGCGGCGTGAGTAAGTTAATCGTGATGCCATTACTAACCGGGAAGCTGTGGCTGAAGTCTGGTTGGGTATCATAAATAGGGTTATTTTCCTCGCCATTGCATAAACGCGGTTGATGACCTGGTGTGCAGCAATAAATTTCAATGTTTAGAATTTTATCAATTCGGCCTTCTAGTCGAATTTCTTGCCACTTTTGTAATAGCCCGACCAATATTTGGGTGTATTGCCTTGCATGGCCAAATAACATAATGCCGCAGCCGAGGTAGATGTGATCAGTGTCAGTTTTCGCTTGCCAGTTATAAGGTGGTGGGAGGACGGCATATAATTTCTGCCGCCTTCCTTTTGTCATGCCGAGCTGGGTTGCAATGGCCGGGGCATGTGTGAGAACTAAATCCTCGAAAGTGCCATGTAACACACCACCAAGGAATGGTGTTTTTGTTAATGCAGGTTTTGGAAGCGCGCCTTTAATCGTTAGTTGCAAGTTTAATAAGAGCATGGAAAAACATTATATTCATATTTGTCATTCTCATGTTTTCATATTCCATAATTAACACTTTTTAAATTAACGTCCACGACCTCGACGTTTAATTTTCAAACTATCATCTATAGTTGTTCTAGTTTTTCTCGGAAAACAGCGCCCAAGTTAACCACATTAATTTTTATTCTATTGTTTTTAAATTATAATATCTTGCGATGCAAGTGCTGCACTGGAGAATATTGAATATTGAATGTTGATTGACATCATTACTGTTTTTACACCGCATGGTCTGATGAGATTGGTAAAACAAATGGAGTGTAATGTACTACTGAGTAGTAACACTTGATCTTTATACTGGAGAGTAAAATGGCAATGGTGAAAAAAAGTATATCCGTAACAAACCAGCAAGATAGCTGGATCAAGGCACAGATAGAGACTGGGTATTTTGGTAATGAGAGTGAAGTTATCCGTGAGCTGATTCGCGAGTGGCAAACTCGAGAGCAAGAAACACCTGCCGAAATCGAGGCCATTCGTAAGGCATTAATTGAAGGTGAGAAGAGTGGCTTTAGTGATCGTAGCGTTGATGAAATTTGGGCAGAAGCCAGACAACGCCACAAGATAAAACATACCTAATTATCGGCTTTCTAAAGCGGCAAAAGAAGATTTGGTAGGAATTGCGCAGTATGGCGATGAGTATTTTGGTATGGCTCAGTCTGACCATTACCGCGATCAGCTCAAACGCTGATTTTTAGTTCTTGCGGAACAACCAATGCTTTATCCCGCTGTTGATCATATCCGTGTTGGCTACAGGCGCAGTGTATGCGGGGCGCATTCAATTTATTACCGAATTGAAGGTGAGGGTGTTGAGATTATACGCATTATAGGTAGACAAGATCTCAATAGAGTATTTTAAAGTTTCTAACTTACAACATTATGGGGCGAATTCCAACAAAGGTATGTCACAAGAGCGGCAATGAGTTTTTATGTCACTCATAAAAATTATTTCTTTTTCTTAAATTGCACAATTTCACCTGGCTTTGTAAGTCCACCTGCTGCAAGCATTGCACTTGTGGCTGTATTAACCGAGTCTCTAACCGGATCGAGATCAAGCCGCGCATAAATCGCCGTTGTATTTTGGTTTTTATGATTAAGCGATTTGCCAATAATCGCCAGCGATGCGCCAGTCTTTGCTTGCCAGCTTCCCAATGTGCGCCTTAGATCGTGAGGTCGCAAATCTTTTATTTTTGCGCGTTTTAATATGCGCTCCCACCCTTTTCTTGGTTCCTGAAGGTGTCCTGATTTGCCGGTGCCGG
>JAJFJH010000213.1 GCA_021774155.1 Nitrosomonas sp. | reverse complement strand
TTATCAAAAACGATAGCCTCATTGATGGCGATGAAGGCTGTGTTATTGGCGATTTCGCGCCCGGTGACGAGGCCGCGGTCTGGCTGACGGCACCCACAGATGGTGTAATTGTTGCAGTACAAGTTTTATGGTGGTCGAAGTTTCGTGAAGCTGAATCGACTCTTGAACGCAATATCTGGATTCGCAAGCCGGCGCGCGATTTTCCAAAAGTTGGAAAAGTTCTATTGCGGCTTGAAGCGCCTTTGTTGACACCGTTTTTTTTGAATGAATTTCGTCATGTGGATGAGAATCAGGAAATTCCCATCAAAGTAGATGTAAAGGCAGGCGATGTTTTTGTTGTATCGTTGCAATATGACAATCGCACCGACATTTTAAATGGCACCCCGAGCGTCATTCGTGATATCAATGGCTGTAAAGCACAAAAAAATGCGCTGTTTACGATCCCACCTTCCAGGTGGATTGATTGGTGTATTTTTCCGCAACAGTGCGGTGGTGCGCCTGGCGATTTTGTGATTCGCGTGGTGTTCGAACAAGGTGATATAGATCGCCTGCTGAGTGTGGAAGCCGATGTGGAGGGTGCGTTGGTCAAAGTGGATGACGAACCATTTTTCCGTGAGACTCCCTTTGATCTGGATCAGGAAGAGGGCGATCAGGTTCGATTGACTGCAGATCGCTTTTCACCCCTGGGTGATCCTTTTGTTCATTGGCAGCTGGATGGCAGGGTGGAAACTGAAAATCGCGAACTTACGGTGTCCATGACGACCGGTGAAGACCGTATTGCAAATGCCGTGTATAATGAAGCGATACCACGCGTGGTCACTGTGGATTCAAATGTGCCGCAATCGCGCGTCGATGCCGGTGAGGGGTTCCGCGAAACACCATTTGATGTTGATGGCTTATTTGAAGGTGATCGCATTGAATTGCGCGCGTTCGCAGTATCGCCCAATGGTGATGCGTTTGTGCGTTGGGACATTGATGGCGAAGAAGCATCCCAGGAGCTGAAGGTGACGGTTGATCTGGATGCCGGTGCGGACCGTACGGCGACCGTCATTTATGAAGTGAGTGGCGAATCGTGTGGCGAAAAGATAAAACTCAAATCGGTGTGCAAAAAGAATGGTAAAAAAGTTGTCGCCAAACTCAAACGTGCGGATGCCAACGTCGGTGTGACGTTCCGAGTGGATGGTGGAGACGACGTTGAAAAAAATACTAACAATAAAGGCAAAGCCAAAGCCAAATGGAGTGGTCTTGATGAAGGCTCACACAACATCACCGTGTGCGATGTGCTTGATCGGTGTTAGGGATATGACGCCATGATAGCGGGTTGTGAAGACAATGCTCGAACGTGTGATGGCAATGCGCAGGCTTGTGACGACAATGCGCAAACGATAACAGCCACAGGGTTTACGCCTCTTTTCCTGGTGGCATTGTTGTGTGGGTTTTGTGCGATCATGTTTGAAATGGTTATGGAATATGGCTCACAGAATGTTGAGATCTTCCATGATTCTCGCGTGTTTGATGCGTTATTGCTGTTTACGGGCTTATACTACTATATCGTGACGTACTACAGGCGCCGACATATTACATTAACGGCGCTCGGTATGAGCATGGTCGAGAAAGATCGTGAAGTGACATTTGTCGCGTGGAAAGACGTTAATGCGATCACGATGTCGTTTACGGGAAGTTTTGTTGACTTTCGTGGGCATGATGGAAAACGGCTGACATGTGTCACGTTTGACTGGATGCGTTCTGGAAAGAAATTGAAAGAATTATTTCGCGCTGCAACGCAGTTACACAGACCGGCAATGATGGGTATGACATCTGAATTGTAGAATATGTAGGGTCCGCTTAGCGGACCATTTGATGCATCGCGCAAATTCCATGGTGGTCGCATAGCGGATTCTACCAGGATGGCCGATCAACATCGCATGCCCACGCAAGCGTGGGCATGGCACCCCAATCGATATTGTTAAGCGTGATATGCTCACGTGTCTCAGAGATAGGTTCATGCGATTCGTTTGTTACCGCATGCTATGTGCGGGTGGTGGTTTATTTATAAATGGACGGTAATCTGTTCATGGGCCGCTACCTTACGGGCGCGGTTCGGATCATCCGATCATTGACTATCCGCTTGGTATGTGTCGTTTCATCACCGGACATTGCGGCCTGTGATGGACTCTATGCTGTCTGTATCAATTTCTAGTGCTGATGAGAAAATTTCAGGCCCATCGTGTTCGGATGATTGTACGCATATTGTATTTTCGAGCCGGATACCACCGAATTGATCGTTCAACAATGCATCGACATTTTTTCGATTAACGTAATCGGCGTGTGGCGATACGAGATCGTCGCGCTTCCAGATGTCCGGTACCAGATAAATTCCCGGTTCGATGGTGACGGTCATGCCCGGTAACAGGTCGCGATCCAGTCTCAGGTATTTGGTGCCGAATTGGGTTGAGCGTGTTCGGCCCGGCGGGTAATTCGCAATATCGCCATAATCTTCCATGTCGTGGGCTTCGAGTCCGATCAGATGGCCAACCCCATGTGGATAAAACAACGTGTGCGCCCCGCACTGCACCAAATCGTCCGGATTGCCGACCAGCAATTCCGCACTGATCAATCCCTCGCACAATGCGCGCGCCGAGAGATCGTGTACTTCACGATACCGTTTGCCTGGTAAACAGGCTGCGGTCGTTTGATGGAGCGATTTGGCTACGGTGTTGTACAAATGTCGTTGTATGTCGGTAAAGCGGCCATTGACCGGGCATACGCGTGTGACGTCGCTGCAGTATCCACTCGGCAATTCCGCACCGCCGTCGATCAGCAATAATTGACCATCGGCCATGACGTTGCCATGGCCATGCAAATGCAGCACCTGACCCTGGACTGTGATGATGGGCGTAAAGGAAGGGACGCATTCATTTGCATGGAGCACCGCATAAAATGCTGCGGCGGCATCGGATTCACCGCGTCCGGGCGCGGCAGCGCCGATGGCGGCTCGATGGGCTTC
>JAJFJH010000212.1 GCA_021774155.1 Nitrosomonas sp. | reverse complement strand
GCTGGTGGTTGTTTAGTTTACCTATTTCCCAGCTTTAGCTTTTGCATTTTCAGCTCTTGCATCACTAACAATTTTATTCACGTCCCCACACTTTACTAAAGGTATCTTGCCATTCTCGACTCTAGTTCTGCTTTTAACTGACTCGCCCGGCTTTTTACCTTTACATCGAATAAAGCTCGACATATTTTCAGCACTTATTGGGGTAATTCCAGTGTCATAACCACTCGCTATAGTGACCGGTGAGCCAAAAATGAATATAGACGCGATAGCAGTAATTGCAAATTTTCTCATTTTAGTTCCTCTTTTGATTTGATTTGATTGATATTAATATAATTTACTTGAAAAGCTTACTCAGAAAATTCGTTCAGGATAATAGTATTAATTATTGCATAAGTTCTCCCATCAGCGCCTCTCAATAAAACAACGAGTTATATTTCACCTACCCTGCGATTACTTAAGCAACTATTAATATCAATTAACCGAGCACTTGACTCTTCTACCCTTCCAGTAACACAGTAAAATTTACAGACATTTGTATCATTAGTAAACTATTTTTTAGGCGATGGCCTGATTTAGGGTTGATTTACAGTTCATCCTGTACTGTGCGAAATACTAATTACATAGATTCGCAGGGTCATATATGGACCATCCCATATGGCAAGATAAGATTTTCAGTTCACAGGGTTACAGCCACAGGGTCTAGATAAGTAGCTTACTTATCTAAGCCCAACCCTCGCACTGACAATGACAACGCACACTAAACACCATTCAACTGAGGAATCTAGGATAATTGATAGGCAAGTAAGAAATTTTACTGCAACACAGCAGTTGGGATGAAATTTGGATTCTTAGAAGTGCTCAAAAGTAAAAAGTATAGGAGATTGTAATCTTGCAAAAAATCATTGTTTTTATTTGTATAACTTTTGCTCTTACGCTGCTATTAATATCTTGTACAGGCATCAATCCAAATTCTAAAACGTACACTCAGTTAATAAGAAATAGTAATGTACAGCTTGGGTCACGCCCATTCTATTTAGTTGAAGATATGCAACCTAGCGCGCTTAAAACCACACTACAATCCTGTAGTAATCGTAATTTCAAGAAAACAAATTTCTCAATTGGGCATCGTGGTGCACCGCTCCAATTTCCTGAGCACACGCGGGAGTCCTATCTCGCCGCAGCCCACCAAGGTGCGGGTATTATTGAATGTGACGTGACGTTTACCAGCGATGCCGAATTAGTCTGTCGTCACTCCCAATGTGACTTACACACCACAACAAATATATTAGCCACATCGCTTGCGGAAAAATGTGCCGTACCACCTGATTTCGATAGTAAAAAACCATTTGAACATGTGAAGTGCTGTACCAGCGATATCACGTTGGCGGAGTTTAAGTCATTGCAAGGTAAAATGGACGCAGGTAATGCAAAAGCAGAAACGTTGCATGAATACTTCAATAGCACGCCGAATTTTCGCACGGAACTATACACAGGAAACGGTACTTTAATCAGCCACAAAGAAAGCATTGAATTGTTCAATAGCCTGCACCGGAAAATGATACCCGAATTAAAAGCTGGGAACATTGAAGATATCAATGCGATTTTTGGCAGTCAGGAAGCTTACGCACAAAAAATGATTGATGAATATATCGAAGCGGGTATTCGCCCTCGAAATGTATGGCCACAATCGTTTAATCTGAGTGATGTGCTTTATTGGATTAATACGGCATCTACTTCTGCATACAGTAAGCAAGCTGTATTCCTTGACGGTCGTTACAATGACCCGACATTCGATCACGCCGACCCCAATACTTGGTCTCCTACGATGGAAGAATTGGTTGCGAATGGAGTTCAAATCATTGCGCCGCCCATGTGGATGCTTGTGAAATCTGAAACCGGTGAAATCAAATCGTCCATTTATGCAGAGAAAGCCAAATCAGCAGGCTTGGATATGATCACTTGGACACTTGAGCGCTCTGGTTTATTGCAAGATAGTGGTGGCTGGTATTATCAAACCACCACTGATCTCATCGATAAGGATGGTGATGTCATGCGCATGCTTGATATTTTGGCCAAACAGGTGGGTGTTATCGGCATATTCTCTGATTGGCCTGCAACAGTAACGTATTATGCTAATTGTATGAAACTTAAATAAGCCCTCGCAGTAGACGCCACCTCTGCATCAGATATTTGCCACACCCCCGTCCGATTGCTATATTAACCTATGGTTTTATGGCGTGTCATCCTGCAAAATCTAATGGTAGACCCTGAGGTTTTTGACCCTGGAGTTTATGATTTGCAAATAAACGCTGCGCTCAATGGAAAAATGCGCGCGTAGCGGGCATTTTTCCCGCCTGCAGCGCCTTGTTATGTGCCGTGAAGAGTTTATGCATCTTCGACTTTAACCCGATTATTTCTCTTTCGATACTTTCGCGCATATTCGCGTCGCTGCTTCGTGACTTCATACAATACTATTCCGGAAGTTGTTCCTAGATTCAGACTCTCAATCATCCCGAACATTGGTATGCTAACGCACAATTCACTATGCTCAACGGCTAGATCGCTAATTCCTCGATGTTCGTTACCAAACCATACGGCTAATTTATAATGTTCGGTATAGTCAGCATCATGCAAGATTACGTTCTCTTTTCCTTTCACATGAGGTGATGTAACGATCGATACGAAACGGTTGCTCGCAAGGTGTACTAGGCATTCTTCGGTACTATCAAAGCGCTTTACAAAACTCCACTTGATTGCAGATACGGATGTTTTAGACAGTGATCGCGTCTCTCGCATCTCTTGCCAATCGCCAGGTAGAGATCTTCGCGGATCAACGATATAGGCTTTTTCGACACCCAATGCGTTTACGTTTCTAATCACTGTGCCTATGTTTTTAATATCGTGAGGATCTTCAATAACAGCGATAAGGTTTTTACACCTGTAGGATATGATATCATCAGCGCGTAAACGAGCTGACGATTTCTCTTTTTTCGGTTCTTCCATAGTTTTCGATTTTAGGTACTAAGGCACATAACAGCATGTTTATGAGGGACAAGTCCTCATAAACATTATTATCAAGAATTCTTTTTTATAAACTTAATATAAATATTGAGTTCTCTGTGGTACTACAAAGCGCTCAAATGGAATTAATCCAGCATTTTTTTTACTAATAGCTAAGGAACGCACTCCCAATTAAAATCACTCCAATATCTCAATCCGCTGACGAGTAGTCCCCGCTCACCCAATCGAATAACTTTAGTCACCAGCGAACCCACAATTAAGGCTGGAAAAGCAGTGTCCAACATGTCATCTCCAAGGCTAACTTGAATCGTCATGATACCCAAAATGAATGGCGATGCAAGGCAATAGTCTATAAGCTGCAACATCACAATGATAGAATTTAAACTGTTGGAGAATGATTAAGTGCTGGCCGAACATAAACACAGCAAGCTTCCTGTTGTTGCATTACTTCTAGGCGCGCTATCTGGGGAATGATCTGGTTTCCCTACCGAATGCTTAATCATGCGGGGATTGGCGGGGAATACGCAACCACCATCACGTATTTCTTCGCCTTGGTATTAGGACTGGCACTATTACGCAGCAGCCTACGCATTACAAAAATATTCAATGGAGAGGCTCATCTACTACTATGGATTGCTCTATTTGCAGGCATTGCCAATATTGCTTATATCCTGGGCATTATCCACGGAGAGATCATGCGGATTTTATTGCTGTTTTATCTTGCGCCACTGTGGACCATTTTCTTCGCCCGTTTTCTGCTGAATGAAAGATTAAGTGTGTATGGCTATTTTGTCATTGCCATGTCTTTAATGGGCGCCTCATTTATATTGTGGCAACCCGGTCAAAGCTCCCTAATTCCACAATCTTATGGCGATTGGATGGGCTTATTGGGTGGCTTCACGTTCGCCTTAGTTAATGTACTCGTACGCAAAGACCAAGGTCATGACGTTGCATTGAAATCTATCGCTATCTGGCTAGGCATCACGTTGGTGGGGCTTGCTTGCAGTTTGAATGTCAGTGAACCATTAAGTGTTGCAGACATTGGCTTGGGTCTTTGGGTGCTATTACTTGTCGTGGGTTTAATGATGTTCATTTCAAGTCTGGTGTTGCAATATGGACTAACGTACACCTCCGCCAATCGTGCGGTGGTGATTTTATTGTTTGAACTTGTCGTCGCTGCCGTCACGGCTTATTTCTTAGCCAACGAGGCCATGACATC
>JAJFJH010000211.1 GCA_021774155.1 Nitrosomonas sp. | reverse complement strand
AACATGATCGCCATAAGAAGACAGTCTTGCTTGTAAATCAGGGAAGAGTTCACGCGCCCCGGTAAATCCAAGCCATACCCAACCAATGATAAAGATTAAAAAAGCAGAAATCATCAACAGATTAAGTGATGAAAATTGCGTCAGAATGTCAGGTGGCTTTTGGGCATTCCAGTGATCAATTTGCTCAGGCGTTAAGATCCAAGTTTCATGCGCAAAAACCACATTAGAAGAAAGAAGTAGTACAAAAAAACTAATGAGTAAAAAGACTACATACCCAAAAGAAAGGGAGGGGAAATTTGATAGGTGTCTGCAATGCATAAATTGTATTAGTTCAGTGAATTTAAGTTCAAAGTACAACACACTTTGTTTTAAAGAAAAACTTCTTAAGGGGTTCTTAAGTTTAAAAATTTCTTGACTGATGATTTAATTTCTCAACAGCTTGTTTAATGACTCTATCACTGATCTCTTGAAAGTTACATCCTTTATGAAAAAATATCCTTAATAGGCCCATGGTATTTTCATTTAAACCGCGTTGCCACTAAGCGTAGAGTTATAGTTGAATCTGTTTATTATTTATATTTTTGGCTTTTTGATAGGGTATGAAAGAAAACCTATCGCATTACTTGTCATGAGTGAACAGTTCTGGCGCTTTCAGAGCCCTTCATAAAAAACAGCAGCAAGCAGAGTAAAGTCCATATTAGTCGTCTACTTATCTAGACCCTGAAGATTCTGCTGAAGATTGAGTGAAGTAGCGCATGAGCTCAGGTGCGTTTGAGGCGACGCACGCCTTTGCGGCAGCAAAAGTGGGGACGGGTCAAACGTCACCTGCAGCGATTTGTAGGGCACGCCTCACCGAGCCTTATGTGTCTCAACGAGAAACATTGCGATTGAACCCGCAACATTTACAGCAAGCTCCGCATGACGCGAAGATGGTTTTGCTGGAAGTTTCCCTTTGCCATATGCATCCCCCAGTCGGTTTCTAAGAGTACCCAAGCCTGACACATGCCAGAACAGCCACCTAGAATTTATTTAAACACTTTTTCGTTATGCTGGTCGGGCGACAACGTTCATTCTGTTGCAACTAGCTTGTACAGCTCATGTAGTTCGGTGCCATTTCCGTCGTACTCAATTCCCCGATCATCAAGGATGTGCTTACAAACTGACTCAAGGAGTGTGTAAGCTGAAGTAATTGCTCCTTCTGGACAAAGAGCTTGAAAGGCGCGGACAAAAGTTTGCGCGGTACGCGGATGACTTCACGATTTTAGTGAAAAGTCAGCGAGCTGGCGAACGTGCGCTCCATAGTGTCGGTCAGCACTTGCAAAACCGTTTAAAATTGGTCGTTAACGCGACCAAAAGTCACGTCGTTAAAATCAATAAAAGAAAATTCTTGGGATTTCCATTCCGAGCGGGACGCATTCAATGGTATCCAAAAACAACACTGCTGAAGTTTAAGCAGCAAGTTCGGCGCTTAACGAACCGCAACTGGGGAGTGCCGATGAAATATCAACTCTTTAAAATCAGTCAGTTTATACGGGGCTGGGTCAATTATTTTGGTATTGCCAATTGCTACCAGCTTTGTGTCGATCTGGGTCACTGGATTCGACGCAGGGTGAGAATGGCGTATTGGCGTCAGTGGCGCAAACCGCGAACCAAAGTAAGAAATCTGATGAAACTAGTTGTTAGTGTTAGAGTTCAATCAGCAGTTGCGTGTGGCATTACCAGCAAAGGCCCGTGGCCTAGCTCGAAAACCCCATGAATACAGCAGGCATTATCTAATGCTTATCTAAAATCCCAGGGGCTTTATGCGTTACGCGATGGATGGATCAAGCTTCGCCATTCTAAGTGAAACGCCCTGTGCGGAGCCGCATGCAGGGTGTTGTGGGGGCTGAGGGTTAGAGACCCTCGGCTACCCGATTATATTTGTTCAAACTCTAGGCAATAATATGCATTATTTTTTATTGCCCTCCAATACTCAAAATATCCTGTTGATCGAGCGTAACTAACAGCAAGTTTATCTATCTCAAAACTACAGTTCAAACCAAATAAGCAATGGCTTATCGCACTCGTACCCAGCTTCATTAAGTATATATTCCTAGAATCATTGCTCAGGCTCGCCAAGCATGAAGATACCGCATACCGATGATATTCGTCACCTATTTCATTTAATTTAATTTCGTAGCAATTCTTTTTCTTATTAAACTTAGCCCATTTAAAGGAGTGGATATCATTTTTAATTTTGGTATTTTTCAGATCCTGGATGTTATAGATAATTGCTTTATCTGCTTGCTCAAGCCTTAGAATTATCCTGTGCTCTTTTTCATATATCCATTCTTCACTTTTTTGAAGGAAGACTTCACTCAAAATTCTGGCCCCACCCTCTACACAAATGTTTGAGTAGTCAAAATCAAACCTATCATTTCGATATCTTAATTCTTTTCGGTAGATTATTGGCCTAATAATTCCATCAAAAGGTGTGTAATTGATTAGTGAACTTGAAGTCAAAGCGCTAGGAAGGAATAGATTACTAAAAATATTTGTAGATCCAAAGCTACTAATTCCGACAACTATTCCTTTGTGTTCATCAGCGTAGTGGGCCCACATTAGTAAATTATCTTTAGATTCAGAAAGTGAAATGATCCCTACCTTATCGATACTATTCTCAATATACTGGTTAAAACTCACCTCTTTGTAGCTATCGTCGGAAACAGTTTGGTCGTCAAAATGATTCACTAAATCATTAAGGCCATCTGCAGAGTAAACTGCTTCAAACGGGTCGTTTAAAGCTGATCTTTGAGTTAAGCGAATGAATCCATCTTCGAAAAATGTCCTCGGTGAACTCATATACTTAAAATAAATCAAAGCTCAAAACCTCGAAAATATAACGTTTAAATTGAGGGACACCCCTTAAGGGCAAAGCCGTGAACGAAGTGAGCGGTGTTCCCTCCAATGCAGCGTTCTCTGATATTGAGTGCGGGGCAATATTCAAATCATTGTTCAAAACAAACATCGGGTAATCAACTCGAAATATCTTGCTTTTTCTCTGGAGCACGGCTTGTGTGTCCGCATCAATACCTGCGGTATTATGCGTGCGCACAAATTGCGCTCCGCACTCTAGCAGTTTTTCGACGTTGTATAAACCACCTGCATTTCTTATAAACTGGAAGAATTTTGTCATACGTAGCGCTCAATGTTAGGGAACGTGATATATACGACATTTTTGTCCAATAATAATGTTGTGTCGCATAATCTCATCCATAGTCATTCACTCCATTAATTATAAGTAGATCTCTAAAGTAAAACAGACAAATAGTGTAAACAAATACGACATTACTGCCCGCTAAAAAATTATTGGTTCAAGTGCGCGATAAAATCAGCTATAAACACTATAGTCTAAGCACAGAAAAAAATAAATTTCATGGATTGAACAATACATGATAGGTAATAGCAAGCGTCATCCTACAGAAACGCATCTTCATCTTCAGAGTTAAGATTCCGACCCTAGAAACTTTTTTACCGTCTGGGTAGACGACCGATATGAGGTTACCTTCGGTATAGCAATCATACCTAAACACATCATCAGTTAATTATCAACAAGCTACATCATTCAGGTATTATGAACACATTACATGAAATTTTACAGAATTCTTTAAACCTATCGAGTGAGCATGGAAGACACGACAAAATTAGCCGTTCTAATTGATGCAGATAATGCACAACCCAGCATTGTGGATGATTTATTGGCCGAAATTGCCAATTATGGGATTGCCAGCGTCAAGAGGATCTATGGTGACTGGACATCACCCGGCCTGAAAAGCTGGAAAGAGGTGCTATTGGAACATTCTATCCAACCCATGCAACAATTCGCCTACACGAAGGGCAAAAACGCAACCGACAGCGCGTTGATTATTGATGCCATGGATTTGTTGTACACCAATAATTTCAATGGATTTTGCATCGTCTCCAGCGACAGTGATTTCACCAAACTGGCATCACGAATTAGGGAGTCTGGATTATTGGTGTATGGCTTTGGAGAACAAAAAACACCCGCCGCGTTTGTTTCAGCATGCGACAAATTCATTTACACCGAAGTGCTGCGTGCAAAAACCAACGAAAGCGATGCCATCGCCAAGAAATCCACTAAAGATCTAAAACGAGACACAAAACTCGTGCATATGCTACGCAATGCCGTGGAAGCCTCATCCGATGAAAGTGGATGGGCGCAACTCGGCCCTGTCGGCAGCAATCTTGCGAAACAATCACCCGAGTTTGACCCGCGCAATTTTGGCTATGGCAAACTCGGCGAATTGGTCACGGCCACCAAGCTTTTTGACCTAGAGGAACGACAAATAGGCAACACCAACTCTAAAGCGCTTTATGTGCGTGACAAACGCAATAAATAATCACTAGGCTGCGATTTCTCAGCCACACGACACCACATAGAATACACATCATCACCGCAAAGGTGATAGAGAAACAAGCCGGTAAAGTCCTCAAATGGTTTGAGGGCCTTAATCTCTTCTCCCGACATGACCCAATACTATATTTTTCCCACCACCCTGCGCTAGAAACTGCAGTTGAACGTTTTAATGGCTATTAATGTTGATGTCCCCAAATGCCCAAAGCGGTGCGTAGAATATCCACTGACTATCACGCAAACAGAACTGGTATTCGCACTAGAACAAATTCGATAAGCATTGACTACTTGAGAATTTCAAAACCAACCAGCATGGACAAAACACAACAACGGATATCCGCATAAACATAGTCAAAGGAGCAGAATGAAGCCACGATTTCTCATGTGCCCACCAGATTATTTCGGCGTGGAATACAACATCAATCTATGGATGACCCATAATTTGGGGCGCGTTAACTCTACGTTAGCCAAAAAACAATGGCAAAATCTATTCGAATCTTTGTCCCAATATGCCGAGATAGAACAACTCAAGCCTCAACCTCAGTTGCCAGACATGGTGTTTACTGCCAATGCAGGTTTAGTCAAAGGAAGCACGTTTATTCCCAGTCGTTTTAAGCATCCTGAACGACAGCCGGAAGAAATTCATTTTTGCACCTGGTTTGCATCCAAAGGTTATCGCCAATTCGACTTAGCCAGCTCTGTTAGTTTTGAAGGAGAAGGCGACGCTTTATCGGAACCCAATAACAATCGATTGTGGATGGGTTATGGCTTTCGTACCGACGCACGAGCACACGAGCTACTCAAGGTGTTATTCCCACAGTGCACCGCGTTACAGCTAATTGACCCGCGGTTTTATCATTTGGATACCTGCTTTTGCTTACTGCCGGGAGGGCAGGTGATGTATTTTCCAAACGCATTCAGCGCAGCTTCCTTACAAACCATTGAAACCCATTTTGCAGAAAAAAATCGCATCGCGGTCGATGAAGAAAATGCCCTTTACTTTGTCTGCAATGCCATCGTGGCTGACAACAACCTAATCCTAAATCATGCCAACCCCACCCTAATCAACAGGCTCTCAGCATTAGGTTATCGAACAACTCTCACATCCGTCAGCGAGTTTCTAAAAGCAGGTGGCGGCACTAAATGTCTTGCGCTCCGCTTATAAAACAGGCTCGTCCATTGATTTGGCAATTAATGAGGGCTTTACTCCACATAAAAATTACGCATCATGCCCATATCTTCATGCTCAAGATTGTGGCAATGATAGAGAAACAAGCCCGTGAAATCCTCGAACGGTTTGAGAATCTCAATTTCCTCTCCCGGCATCACCAATACCGTATCTTTCCAACCACTGTTGATAAATCCGTTTTTCACCGTGTCGTAACCATCACTTTGCCGGGTTTGTTTACGCGATAAAATCTGGAATTGCTGGCCATGTAGATGAATGGGGTGCGGTATATTTCCCATCATGCCCATCATACCGCCGCGCATGCCGCCGCCCATACCACCCATACCACCCATACCACCCATACCACCCATACCACCCATCATTTGATTATCATGGAAAATGCGTATTTTCTGAATGGTATTAACGGGAATTTTCTCAACATCCATATGTTTCTGCATTCCAAATGTGCGACCATTTAATTGAAATGACATGCGCCGCATACCAATGGCAATGGGTACGGTCTTGCCGACATTTGAAATGTCTTTTTCCGTTAAACGCCGCATGGATACTAATTGATTGGGCAATGACGGTGAATCGCTGACTTGCTCCGTGATTTGAAATTTAACAATGGGGAATAAGGCACCTGGGGCGAGTCCACCGGTCATCATACCCATTCCACCCCTGCGGCCACCCATCGGTGACATGACACCTTGATATTCCAGACTTTGTAACGTCAACTCCGTTCCTGGTTTCCGGCCACTAAAGTCAACCCACAACTCAACACGCTCAGCCGGTGCAAGCATGATGTAAGGCAACGTCTCCGGCTTTTCCAACAGTCCACCATGTGTTCCGATGGCGGTCAACGGCGCACCACCATCCCAGCCCAGCTTATAAATTCTAGCGTTTGATCCATTCAGCAAGCGCAAGCGATAAGCGCGGCTTTTTACCGGAATGGTGCTGTTTGCTTGCCCATTAACCAAGATCGTATCACCGTGGAAACCCATCATACGTTGATGCATGCCATGTCCATATTGAAATTGGTTGCCTGCCGTAAAGCGCCGGTCTTGAATAACCAACGACAAATCATACTCACCACTAGGCAAACCCAACTTTTTCTCCTCCGCGTCGGTGACGGTGATCAGTCCCGCCAAGCCTTGATAGACCTGTGTCGCTGTCATTTCGTGTGTATGGGAATGATACCAATTGGTTCCTGCGCGGTTTTCAACTTCAAACTCATAAACATATCGCTCACCCTTGTATATCTCATACATTGGATGCCCATCCATCTTCTGCGGCACATGCAAACCATGCCAATGAACGATAGACGGCTCAGACAGTTTGTTATAAAAGAAAATACGCACTTTCTGGCCGTGTTCAAGATTGAGTATCGGTCCCAAATAGCCCGGCAGGGTTTTTATGCTGTGCGACGGCCCTTTAAGTAACTTACCCTGGTATTGAAAAACACGCGTATTCGCACCCGGCAGAATAGATACCTCCGCAATCTGTGCAGTCAGCTCCACTTCAACGTCCGGCTTGAATGCCGGATCCGGCGTGTCATTAATGGGTCGGTCTTCGGCTAACGTAAAGCCGGGCAAAGCCGCAGCCATCGTGCCTAACACAGCATATTGCAGAAATTGACGTCTTTTGACATCCTCAAGGTGTGGCATATCGCTCATCCTCCTGTTTAACAGTAACTAAATATCCTATACGCTCAATACTACAGAGTATTCATCATCTCATATTGAACTAGATCAAGTTAACGCTAAATCAGTGATGCTTGAGATGTGTGACGAATGGCACTCTACGCGCTGCCATGCTACTCCGCGACTTTATTTTGCAGCTCTTTCAACTCAGGCAATGGTGTTCTCTGGGAAAAGACAAAGCAACTTAAAAACGTTTGGCGGACATAGGCAACTTTTGAGTAGAATAAACAGAAATATAATATCTAGTAGTGCCGCAGGACGGATCGGCAAAACACCATCTGTCGATTCTTCTTTCATTGATCACCGACCAAATGGTTATTTAAATTCTTTTGCGTCAATGAAACTGGCATTTAAGCATGTCGTTTCAATTCATCCTTTCACCGATTTAATATCGAATTTATTGATGCTCATCGCTTGACTGAGTTGAGTTCTTGCGCGGTTACAGATAGAGTGCCACTTTCTAAGGCGTAACTTGACAGCATGAATCCTGAACAACAACCCAATGATCTGCATTACCTCTGGTGGCTGGCGGTGGCCTGTGTTGTGGGTGTGTTGGTCTATTTGTTAAGCCCGATACTCACACCATTTCTATTAGCCGCTGTGATTGCTTATATCTGCAATCCAATGGTTACTCAATTAGCCGCAAAGAAAATACCGCGCACGATTGGTACGGTGCTGGTCATGTTGCTCTTGCTGGGAACATTTGCCGCATTGATACTGATTATGGTGCCGCTGTTTGAGAAAGAAGCGACTCGCTTGATCACAAAAATACCCATTTATCTTGATATGCTCAGAAACAGTGTCATTCCATGGCTGGAAACACGCTTTAACGTGAATTTACAGCCGGATGTGGCGGTGCTTAAACAAGCATTTACCGATCATTGGCAAAGCGCCGGGGGCGTTGCGGCAAAGATGCTGCCTTCGCTCACCAGTGGCGGCATGGTGATTGTCGAGTTCTTTGTTAATCTGCTGTTAGTACCGGTAGTATTATTTTATTTACTGCGTGATTGGGATCTTTTTGTTAGAAATATTGATGAAATGATTCCACGTTATTGGCATGACAAGGTCAATGAGTTGGCGCATGATACGGATCGCATTCTGGCCGAATTTCTTCGTGGTCAGCTAGCCGTCATCTTGTTAATGAGTATTTTCTATATTACGGGCCTATGGTTGGTTGGGCTTGAGTTTGCGCTACCTATTGGTTTGCTTGCTGGCATACTGGTATTTGTTCCTTATCTCGGTATGATTGTCGGCTTAATATTGGCAACCTTTGCGGCAACTATGCAATTTCAGGATTGGAATGGGGTCATTATTGTATGGGTGGTATTTGGCGCAGGTCAGCTACTTGAAGGCATGGCGATTACACCTTGGCTAGTCGGCGATAGAATTGGTTTACACCCGGTTATTGTGATTTTTGCGTTACTTGCATTTGGTCAGCTATTTGGGTTCTTTGGTATATTGTTGGCGCTGCCGGTCAGCGCGGTGCT
>JAJFJH010000022.1 GCA_021774155.1 Nitrosomonas sp. | reverse complement strand
ACCACAGATTCATAGCTGATATTGTCATAGGAACCCACACGAGGGATTTCCTTTGCCTGTTCAGGGTAATCACTGTAACTCACAGCACCAACAATTTGCTCCCCAGCGCCCGCAGCAAATAATATTTCCGTAATATGGGGTGCCAAGCTTACAATTCGCTCCGCCGGTTTGTTTAACAGCACTTCACGCCCCCTGGAATCTATTAAATGAATAGAATCAGTCAAACGAATAGCATCTGTCAGGCGAACCTCAGAATAAACCACCCCTGAACAAAGCAGAGCAACGCTGACTACAGCTAAACTCATTAACCGACGGTACATAACTGTTCCTCTGCCACCTGATCTAATACCTTTAACACTTTTGGTAATTTCTCTTCTGTAGGCAGTCCGAACCGAACCATTCTCTGCCCTTCTATCTCATCAAACACTCTTGCTAGCACTCCTCGCTGCCCCAGCTCACGATAGATTTCTTCACAGAGGCCTGCATCTCCTATACCGCTTATAAAAAGAGACGATGCTATAAATTGCAGTGAGGAAAACCGGGCGGCCAACTGTTGGTGCCACTGTTCGCTCACCGAATGAAGACGCTGTCGCTGGGCTCTGTTCCAAGCATCATCGGCCAGCGCCTGCTTTCCTATCCATCGCGCGGGATGAGAAACATTCCATGGTGGCAATTGTTCCTCTAATTTCTGTAGCAATACATGTGGTGCAAGAACAAACCCCAACCGTAAACCAGCCAAACCAAAAAATTTGCCTATGGAGCGAAGTACAATCAAACCAGGCGTTGGACATTCTGTCGCCAAACTATTCTCTGGCCGGGCATCCATAAATGCCTCATCAATCAACAGCCAACCACCATTTTTCTGTAATTGTTGTTGTAGGCTCATTAGCAATTGTCGATCAATCACTTCACCCGTGGGGTTATTGGGATTAATCACCACCGCATGTGCCACCTGCCCGGTAGACACCAATTGCTGCAACTGTTCGACACTTCGGTAAGGTGCTATTTCATGACCAGCGTTCTCCCATGCCCGCCGATGCTCTTCATAGCCCCTAACAGGCATAGCCACCTTCCCTTGTTCAAGTAAGGAAGGAATGACCTGCAATCCATCTTGTGAACCAGAAACTGGTAACAGTGAACTGGTATCACAGCCATAATAGTCAGCCGCCACTTGCCCTAACCCATCACCTGAATCAGGTAATGACTGCCAAATTATTTCTGGCACACTCGGCACGGGCCAACTCCATGGACTGATACCTGTAGATAAATCGATCCATTTTTCTTTGGGAATGCCAAATTCCCTTGAAGCTGAGGAGAGGTCACCGCCGTGTATTAACTTCACTGTTTTTAAGTCCACAGATGCTGACCCCATGTACAAAAGTGAACAAGGGCGATCACACCCACCCAGAGCACCACGGCATGCCTAACCAATTCTATGGCTCTCTCTATATCTTCACTATTTGCAGTCCGGCCACTCCCCAGCTCGGGCTTACTCACTTCCTCCCCATGGTAATAGGCAACCCCACCCAAACGAACACCCATGGCTCCCGCTCCAGACGACATCACTGGGCCAGCATTGGGGCTGCCGCATAACGGCGCCTGTTGCTGCCAACAACGGATCGCGGTATTCCAGTTACCAACAATGGCGTAACTCAATGCACAACAACGGGCAGGCAACCAATTCAACACATCATCCATACGGGCCGCAGCCCAACCAAAATAGCGATACTGCTGATTTTTATAGCCCCACATAGCATCCAGGGTATTAGTAAATCGATAGAGCAATACACCGGGAATACCGGCAACAACAAACCAAAATATAGGTGCTAACACCGCATCACTAGCATTTTCCAGAACCGATTCTACTGCGGCTTTGGCAACACCTTCTTTATCCAGATTGTCAGTTTCTCTGCTCACCATTCGGCTTAATTGCTGCCTGGCACTGGGCAAATCTCCACTGCAAAGAGGTTCAGCCACTGCCCGGGCATGTTCTGCCAGACTGCGATTTCCTATACAAAAAAAAAGCACCAAAGCGCCGGCGGGAAAAGCCATCACATCACCTGCGCCCACAAAGGGGGAAAGCAACCAATAAATTCCCAGTGTCATTAGTGGTGCTAATAACAGCCAACCCAATGTACCAGCAAAGCGGACAGCCACTGGCGAGGAATTATGTTTTCTGATGACATGCCTTCTCAACAACTGCTCTACAGTTGTGACCAGCCAACCAAAACCAACCAAAGGGTGAAACCGCTTTGGCTCTCCCAATAGTTGATCCAGTACCAGAGCAAGAATAATAGTTAACAAGGTCATCAGCTAAGCTACATGGATAAAACAAACTGCCACTAATAAAGCGACTTCAACTAACTCAACCTGTGCACCGGCAATATCACCGGTAAAGCCTTTTAGGCGTTTTAGGGTCGCACTGCGTACAGCACCACAAACCAAAAGTGTAACGGCCATCCACAGCAACCAAATAGAAAATGGTAGGATCAAAATCAAAACAAAACTCACAGCCAACAAAACACCCTTGGCCAGTGATTTTGGGAAATGGCTGGCCAGAACTTCACCCAAACCTTCTCCTAAACTTTGGCGCCGGACATAAGGCGTAGT
>JAJFJH010000210.1 GCA_021774155.1 Nitrosomonas sp. | reverse complement strand
TGACAAAGCAACGCCGAATCTAATGAAGGTTTGCGCAACGGGTGAGCATGTAGAAGAAGCTGTAATGACCATTCGTAAATCTGGTACAGATCCACAAGAATTCATCATCATGACCATGGAGAAAGTTTTTGTGACACAAATAAGTCCTTCAGGTCAGAGTGGTGACGGTGAGATATATGAAGGTGTGAGTTTGCAGTTCTCTAAAGTAGAGTTTGAATATAAGCCTCAAAAGGATGATGGCTCACTGGATGCAGGTGTTACCTTTAAATATGACATTAAGGCTAATAAATTAGAGTAGTTGTCTGCAGTAATCGTTGTTTTACAAGAATTTAACCGCCGGCTCCTTTGAAAATTAGTTTCATTGTGTGAAGCGGAAACATGACGCAAGTTACGGAGCATATGACCATGAGTCTAGCTACTGATGCGGAACAAAGTTTGCAGAACGGAGACCCCTTCTCTGCCATGAAATTTCTTGAAGAAGAAATTCGTTCGAATCCAAGTGATGCCAAGTTGCGTATTTTTCTTTTTCAATTACTTTCGATACATGGGCAGTGGGAGCGAGCATTAAACCAACTCAATGTTGTTGCTCAACTGGATGATGCGGCACTTGCGATGGTGCAAATGTATCGTGAAGCGTTACAGTGTGAGGCGCTGAGAGCTGAGGTATTTGAGGGAAAAAAAGCACCCGTGGTGTTTGGTACACCAGACCAATGGCTTGCATTCTTAATTGAAGCACGTTTGCTTGCAGGTCGGGGCAAGATAGAAGAGTCACAAAAATTTCTTAGTCAGGCATTTGAAGAAGCGCCTGTAACGAGCGGCAATATTGATGGTCAAAATTTTGCCTGGATTGCCGATGCAGATATGCGGCTTGGCCCGGTTTTAGAAACCATCATTAACGGTCGTTATTACTGGCTCCCGTTCTCCAAATTATCACGCATTGTCATTGATCCACCAGAGGATCTTCGTGACATGATTTGGATGCCTGCACACTTGTGGTTTGAAAATGGGGGAGAGTCTGTAGCGCTCATTCCTACACGTTATCCAGATACTGAAGTCAGCAAAGACGGACAGCTTTTACTAGCAAAAAAGACCATTTGGGAAGAGACAACATCAGGCGTCTATCTTGGTTTGGGGCAACGTATTCTGGCAACTGATAATGGTGAAATACCGCTCATGGATGTGCGTGAGATTTTGCTTGATAGTGTTGAAGTTGCATTAGATAAGAAAGATGCCGAAGTGAGCACTCATGGCTGAACTGTCACATCAGGATCGCCTACAGCCAGCTTTGTTGGATCGTCTTGCTGATAATGAGCCAGAAAAGAAAACGGAAGGTCGTGAGAACCGTATTATTTCAAAAACTAAACTACGCCAGAGTGTATTACGCGATTTAGCGTGGCTTTTGAATACGGTCAATCTCAGTAGTAGTATTGATTTTTCTGGGTTGTCGTATGCGAAACGTTCAGTCATTAATTTTGGTGTGCCTGCACTTTTTGGACAGATTGCATCGACGCTTGAAGTCGCGCAATTTGAAAATAGTATCAAGCAGGCAATCATTAATTTTGAACCACGTATTGTGCCTGAGACTCTGCAGGTGAAAGCAATTGTTTCTGACTTGCAGATGAACCATCATAACGTTATTAGTATTCAAATTAGCGGTGATTTGTGGGCGCACCCCTCCCCGATAGAGCTATTGTTGATTTCAGAAATTGATCTTGAAACTGGACAGGTCGGCGTTCGAGATCTTGTTAGTTCGGGCATGAGCCAAGAGAGGCGATAATGGATCCAAGACTACTGCAGTATTACAATCAGGAATTGCAGCATTTTCATGAAATGGGTGCGGAATTTGCACAGCAATTTCCAAAGATTGCTGCACGTCTCGGAATGGATGGGATTGAAGTTGCGGATCCCTACGTTGAGAGACTAATGGAGGGTGCCGGTTTTATGGCGGCACGCGTACAACTCAAACTTGATTCGGAATTTCCTAGATTTACCCAGCGACTGTTAGAGATTATCTATCCGAATTATCTCGCACCGACGCCTGCAATGCTTATTGCGCAAATGAAGCCGCAATTAACAGAGGCTAATTTGGCGTCAGGTTTCACAATTCCCCGTGGTAGCTCAATGCAAAGTCAACCTAACAAGGAAGATCAGACACCATGTGAATTTAAAACTGCTCACGATGTCACGGTGTGGCCTATTGAGCTGATTGAAGCAAAGTATTTTTCATTCGCACCTGATTTGCCGCTGACGGCTTTGCCTATTGCAAAGAAAATCAAAGGGGGCGTACGGCTACGGCTTAAGACAACTGCCGGCCTAACGTTCAACCAACTTAGCCTGAATAATTTGCAGGTCTTTTTGTCTGGCAGTGAAGAGATTGCCTACAAACTGCATGAGCTTTGTTTTGGTAAATTACTCGGTGCGTTGGTTGCCCCTGCCGCTACGCCTTGGCCTTGGTATGAGTTTTTAGCACCGAAAAATATTAGCCCCGTGGGTTATCAAGATGACGAAGCGCTGTTACCTGTCTCATTACGAAATTTTCAGGGCTATCGACTGATAGAAGAATATTTTTCATTTCCGCAACGATTCCTATTTATGAATATAAAAGGTTTAGGTTCCGCGGTTAAGAAGAATATGAGTAACGAAATGGAAATTGTGCTGCTTTTTGAGCAAGGTGATGCTGTACTAGGAAGTACCGTTAATGTTAAAAACTTTTCGCTCTTTTGCTCGCCAGCGATTAATCTTTTTTCCAAGCGTGCTGATCGGATACATTTGAGCGAAAATGTAAATGAATATCACGTTGTACCCGATCGCACACAGCCAATGGATTTTGAAATTCATAACGTGACAAGTGTTGTGGGCTATGGTGTCGGTAGCGATAGTGAGCAGTCTTTCTTGCCATTTTATAAAGTACGCCATACCGAGGGAGAAGATCATAACGCTTACTTTACATTACAACGTCAACCACGGTTATTGTCTGCATCGCAAAAACAAAAGGGCACTCGCACTGGCTATATAGGCAGTGAAATTTATATTTCATTGGTGGACCCTGAGGAAGCGCCCTTTTCTAATGATCTGAGACAGTTGTCAATCATGTTGCAGTGTACCAACCGTGACTTGCCCATTCAGATGTCTTTAGGTAATGGGAAGTCAGACTTCACGCTAAATGATGCGGCGCCACTTGAGGCGATCCGTTGTGTAAAAGGGCCATCAAAACCTAATTCTCCTTTATGGGAAGGAGCAATTGCCTGGCGTTTTATTAATCATCTTTCTCTTAATTACTTGTCGTTAATGAACGCTGACGAGCAAGAAGGCGCTGCCACACTACGTGAGATGCTGAAGTTATACGCGACTAATCAGGATGCTGTGCTTACAAAACAAATTGAAGGAGTGCATTCAGTCGGTGTAAAGCCATTGGTAAGAAGACTGCCGATGGCAGGCCCTATCTGTTTTGGCCGTGGGTTAGAAATTGAATTAAATGTTGATGAGCTTGCATTCCAGGGCGGAAGCTCATTCTTATTTGGTAGTGTTATGGCGCAATTCTTTGCTCACCATGTTTCTATCAATTCATTCACAGAAACTGTGCTGCGCTCGACCAAGCGTGGTGAAATTATGCGATGGGTGCCGCAATGCGGAAATCGACCGATCCTATAACTTATTTTCGTGCGCTGGAGGAGAGGCCGTATGATTTCGACTTCTTTCAGGCGTTACGACGTATAGAAACATTATTTCCAGATAAGCCAAGACTGGGTCTGGCTTTGCGCCCTGCTGATGAGCCTGTGAGGTTAGGGCAAGAAGCGTCACTGGCGTTTGCACCGGCCACATTATCAGCATTTAAATGCCCTACGGCAGACAGCCCGGCACGTATGCAAGTACGATTTTTTGGCATGTTAGGCCCAAATGGCCCGTTGCCGCTACATATGACCGAATACGCGATGGAGCGATTTTTCCATGAGGGTGATGAAACGTTTATTCGTTTTCTTGATATGTTTCATCATCGGTTTCTGACACTTTTTTATCGGGCTTGGGCACAAGCCCAGTCAGCGGTTAGTTTAGACCGTCCGAAGGAAGATCGTTTTTCAAGTTACGTTGGTTCTTTATTTGGTTTGGGGGATGACAGTCAGCGCAATCGAGATGACGTGCCGGATTTTACCAAACTGTTTTATTCAGGTTTGTTGGCGCGACAAACGCGAAATAGTGACGGATTGGCTGCGTTACTAACAGGTTATTTTCGTATTCCGGTACGAATTGAAGAGTTTGCCGGACATCGAATGGTCTTGCAGGAAAGTGAGAGAACTTATCTCGGTAGTGACAATGGTGGAGCTAATCTTGGTCGCGGTGCTGTTTTAGGTGGCAGCATTTGGGATCGTCAACACAAATTCAGGCTGCATCTAGGGCCACTCACGCTTGATCAATATGAGAACTTTTTGCCCGGTGGAACTGCCATTGGGAAGTTGGTCGCTTGGGTCAGGCAGTACTTATGTTTTGAGCTTGCATGGGATGTCAGTTTGGTGTTGTCAAAGAAACAGGTGCCCAAGACGACCTTGGGTCAGTATGGACGATTGGGCTGGACAACGTGGCTTGGCCAATATTCAATTGATGTAGACGCGTCGGATTTGAAATTAGACGCGGAGTTGTTAGTGACAAAACGCACAGCCATAAATTCGAGTCAGCAGTATGATGGTAAACGCATCACTTAACGCATAAGAGAAAGTACATACTATGAGTGAAATCAGTCGAGTGACCTTGTTTGGTAAATTGAATAGTGTGGCCTACAAAGCCATGGAGGGCGCTACCGTATTTTGTAAATTACGTGGTAACTCGTATGTTGAGCTAGAACATTGGTTGCAACAAATATTGCAAACTCAGGATACGGATTTAACACGCATCGTCAAACATTTTGAGTTGGATGCCTCGCGATTGGCTAAAGATATGACGGAAGCATTGGATCGTTTGCCACGCGGCTCCACATCGATTTCAGATTTATCATCGCATATTGAGAATACGGTCGAACGGGCATGGGTGTATGGCACATTGATGTTTGGTGAGTCTCAGGTGAGGACGGGTCATTTAATCATTGGCATACTCAAAACGCCTTCCCTACGGAACGCACTATTTAATATTTCGCCACTATTTAAGCATATTAAGATTGACATGCTGACCGATGATTTTGTCAGAATTGTTACTGGTTCACCCGAGGATAATCTTATCGCTACCGATGGTTCTAGTTTTGGTGCTGCACCAGGTGAGACAAGCGGTGCGATTGCGCCAGCACAAATGGGTAAGCAAGAAGCTTTAAAGCGTTTTACCGTTGATCTGACAGAAAATGCGCGTCGTGGCGAGATTGATACGGTTACTGCACGGGATGACGAGATTCGCCAGATTATTGATATTCTTATGCGTCGCCGCCAGAACAACCCAATCTTGACTGGCGAAGCGGGCGTTGGTAAGACGGCAGTGGTTGAAGGTTTTGCAGTTCGTATTGCTAAAGGTGACGTGCCGCCAGCACTCAAAGATGTAAAGCTGCTAACACTGGATATTGGCTTGTTGTCGGCGGGTGCGAGCATGAAAGGTGAATTTGAAGATCGTTTGCGAAACATCATAGAGGAAGTCCAATCTTCACCCAAACCCATTATTCTTTTTATTGACGAGGCGCATACTTTGATCGGGGCGGGTGGTGCTTCAGGCACAGGTGATGCTGCTAACCTACTTAAGCCGGCTTTGGCACGTGGCACGCTACGTACAATCGGCGCGACGACCTGGGCGGAATATAAAAAATATTTTGAAAAAGATGCTGCGTTAACGCGACGTTTTCAGGTGGTGCAGGTAGCAGAACCAAGCGAAGAAAATGCCATCTTGATGGTGCGGGGCATGGCCTCCACGTTAGAAAAACATCACTGTGTACAATTGCTCGATGATGCATTAGAGGCCGCTGTACGACTTTCGCATCGCTATATTCCCGCACGACAACTGCCTGATAAAGCCGTGAGTTTGCTTGATACGACTTGTGCGCGTGTGGCAATCAGTCAACACGCCGTTCCAGCAGAAGTAGAAGCTTGCCAGCGCCAGATCGAGGCGCTAGAAACTGAATTAGAGATCATAGGCCGCGAAGTAGCTATCGGTATTGATGTCGGCGCACGCCAGGCAGATATTGAGCAGAAACTTAACACTACTCGTGAACGTTTTGCTGGACTAGAAGTACGTTGGACAGCAGAGAAAGACCTGGTTAATCCAATTTTGGATTTGCGTCGAAAGCTACGTGCGAAAGGGATGCCAGTTGATCAAGTAGATCATATAGAAGAGAGCGGAGACGACGCGATACTAACTGTTGAACAACGTCAAACACTCTTAACCGAGCTGCATGGGTTGCAGCAAAAATTGACTGAGCTTCAGGGTGAAAAACCACTTATTTTGTCGACAGTTGATGAACAGGCCGTGGCTTCAGTTGTGGCTGACTGGACGGGTGTTCCGGTTGGGCGCATGGTGAAAAATGAACTTGAAGCGGTGCTCAAACTGGCGGACACCATGAATCAACGTGTTATCGGTCAGCGTCATGGTTTGGATGCGATTGCCAAACGTATTCAGACGTCCCGAGCAAAACTCGATAACCCTACCAAGCCAATTGGTGTGTTCATGTTATGTGGTCCTTCAGGTGTCGGTAAGACAGAAACGGCGCTTGCGCTTGCTGAAGCAACCTATGGCGGCGAACACAATGTCATCACTATCAATATGAGCGAGTTTCAGGAAGCGCATACCGTTTCGACATTGAAAGGTGCACCGCCGGGTTATGTCGGTTATGGTGAAGGGGGTATTCTGACGGAAGCAGTACGTCGTCGTCCTTATAGCGTGGTGTTGCTGGATGAGATTGAGAAAGCACATCATGATGTGCATGAAATCTTTTTTCAAGTCTTTGACAAAGGATGGATGGAGGATGGTGAAGGTCGTCGCATTGATTTTAAGAATACGATTATTCTACTCACTTCAAATGTTGGTACTGATTTGATCATGGGAATGTGTAGAGATCCTGAGCTGATGCCCGGTACAGATGGCATTGCGCAAGCATTGCGAGAGCCGTTGCTCAAAGTTTTTCCTGCTGCATTATTGGGGCGTTTAGTCGTGATTCCATACTTGCCGCTGTCGGATAAGATTTTGGCTGATATAACACGCTTGCAACTGTCGCGTATCCAACAACGTGTTCGAGAGAATCACGATATCCCGTTTGTATACAATGATGAGGCAGTGAAACTGATCGTAAGTCGTTGCACTGAGGTTGATAGTGGCGGGCGAATGATTGACGCCATATTGACCAATACAGTATTGCCGCGTATTAGTGTTGAGTTTCTTACACGGTTGGCAAAAGGAGAAGCATTAATGCAGGTGAAATTAGGCGTGGAAAATAGTGACTTTACTTATGAATTCAGTAGCTGAAATGACATTCGTTCTTTAGTTGTCCCATAGCGATAAAGTGACAATGGGATTAGAAACAATACGGCCAAAAATGATGATCAAAAGCGACCAAGAAAAATGCCCAGAGTAATGGAAATAACCACCCCGTTAGGGGAGGATGTGCTTTTGTTTCACCGCATGACAGCGCGTGAGGAACTGGGTCGTTTGAGTGAATTTCAGATTGACCTGTTAAGCACGCGGAGTGATATTGATCTGGATGAAATTCTTGCTAAAAATGTCACCGTCAAGTTAGCGCTCCCAGAGGGAAAAACGCGTTATTACAATGGTTACGTCACGCGTTTTTCACAAATGGGTACGCGTGGCCGTCATCATCTTTATCAAGCGATAGTTCGTCCTTGGCTGTGGTTTCTAACGCGCACTTCAGATTGTCGTATTTTTCAAAACATGACCGTGCCAGACATTATCCAACAGGTTTTTGACGACCACTCTCAGCTTTCAGATGTGAAAAAAGAATTGACCGGCACTTATCGTGAATACGAATACTGCGTGCAATACCGTGAAACTGATTTTAACTTTGTCAGTCGTTTGGCAGAGCAAGAAGGCATTTATTATTATTTCAAGCATGAAGATGGCCGGCATACCTTAGTACTTGCTGATTCATATGCCGCTCATGCGCCATTTGAGGGTTACGAGGAAATTCCTTTTATAACGCATGAAGACTCGTCAGAACTTGATGAAGAATGCGTTAGTGATTGGGATTTTGCACGTGAAATTCAGCCGTGTCGCTATATGATCGATGACTATGACTTCAAAAAACCCAGCGTGGAATTACAAGTAAAAAACAAGATTGTGCGTGAACATGATTTGGCCGACTATGAAATTTATGATTACCCCGGTGAGTATGTGGCTGCTGCCGAGGGAAATGAATATGTTCGTACGCGTATTGAGGAATTGCAAGCGCAATTTGAATTGGCGAATGGTAATACAACGGCGCGTGGTTTATGTAGTGGTTATTTATTTAAATTGACCGATCACACACGTTCTGAGCAGAACCGTGAATATCTGATCGTCTCTACGGTCCAGAATCTGGAATTAGGTGATTATGAGTCGATGGGTAATGCCGGGACGAATCACTGGTGTAGCTTTAGCGTATTGAATAGCCGTGAACCCTTCCGTACACAACGCAGTACGCCTAAGCCCATTGTGCAGGGTCCGCAAACTGCCGTGGTAGTGGGGCCATCCGGTGATGAGATATATACCGACGAATTTGGTCGGGTAAAAGTGCAGTTTCATTGGGATCGTGTTGGTGAAAAGAATGAAAACAGCTCTTGCTGGATGCGGGTTTCGCATCCTTGGGCGGGTAAAAGCTGGGGCATGGTTGCCATTCCACGAATCGGTCAAGAAGTTATTGTGGATTTTCTTGAAGGCGATCCCGATCAGCCGATCATTACCGGACGTGTATACAACGCCGAGCAAATGCCGCCTTATGAATTACCAGCAAATAAAACCCAGACAGGCATGTTGTCACGCTCCAGCGCGGAAGGCAGTGCAGCCAATGCTAACGAGCTGCGCTTTGAAGACAAAATGGGTGAGGAGCAGGTTTATCTGCACGCTGAAAAAAATCAAGATATCGAAGTTGAAAATGACGAGACGCATTGGGTTGGGCATGATCGTTCGAAGACTATCGACAATGATGAGACCACACTAGTTCAACATGACCGTACCGAAACGGTCGGTAACAATGAAGACATTACTATTGTCATGAACCGCACCGAAAAGGTGGGTGTTGATGAAAGTATCACGATTGGTTCGAATCGATCCAAGACAGTTGGGGGTAGCGAAACTGCAAAAGTAGCCTTGCAGCGTACTCACCTGGTTGGTATCAACGAGACCATTGGCGTGGGCGGTGCGCAGGAAATTGGTATCGGTGCGTTTCAGGCGGTGGTTGTGGGTGCTTACCAGACGATCAATGTTGGTGCCTATCAAAGCACTAACGTGGGTGCTTATCAAAGTAATACTATTGGTGTGAATCAGACAACAAGTGTGGGAGCTAATCAATCATTGGACGTGGGTGCTAATCAGAGTGAATCAGTGAAAGGTAATGCTAGCAAGAGTGTCAAAGGTAGCGATTCACTCAGTGTCGCTAAAAGTCGCAGTGCGAATATCAAAGAAGATGATGCGATCAAAGTTGGTAAAAATCTGGTGATTGATGCGGGAGATTCGGTAGTGATCAAAACAGGTAAGGCCAGCATTAGTATGAAGAAGGATGGAACGATTGTGATTAAAGGTAAGGATATAACTGTGGATGGTTCGGGAAAGATTAATATTAAGGCGGATGGAGATATTGTGATGAAAGGTTCTAAGATTCTTCAGAATTAATACGAGTTTTATCAGGGAAATGCAGAGTGATTCAATTGAGTTTTAATAATGAAATGTTTATGCATAACAAGTGTGGATTTTGTTGTTTTTTTAATGATTAAATTGATTTATTCCGAGGAATATATAGGTGAGTAAGTTAGATAAACTTCGAGATCAGATTCTTAGTGGCTCTTCGGATGCGAACATTAAATTCAGGCCGCTGTGTGAACTTCTTGAATATTTAGGGTTTGATGAAAGAATAAAAGGTGACCACCATATTTTTTCAAAACAAGGTGTTGACGAGATTGTAAACCTTTAGCCCATAGGATCAAAGGCCAAAGCATATCAGGTAAGGCAAGTTAGAAATCTCATTATTAAATATCATCTAGGAGGGTAATGTGTCTAATAAATACGAAATGATAATTTATTGGAGTACAGAAGATGACTGCTTTGTAGTGGAAGTGCCCGAGCTTCCTGGCTGCATGGCAGATGGCAATACTTATCAAGAGGCAGTGTCTAATGCAGAAGTCGTGATTCAAGAATGGATCGATACTGCCAGAGATGCCAGTCGTCAAATTCCAGAACCCAAGGGTAAGCTAATGTATGCTTAATATAATGCTTTAGGGGAGGGTATTAGGTGAAAACTCAGGACACAGTTGAAGAAATTACTCGGGAAACTGAAGAAGAAACCGGCAATGATCTTCTGCGCCCACTCATCGAGTCAAGCCCAGCCAAAGCGCCTAAATTTGAGCCTATAGCAGATCCAACAGGCATCATCATCGGTAAATTAATTGGCATGGCGAATGAAGGTTGCACACCATTAGTGTGCTATTCCGGTCAACCTGGTACGGCTGCATTACAAGCACGGGCCACAGTAGATTTACATGGTGCACATATTGGTCGTCAAGTTGTGTTGATGTTTGAAGCGAAAGATCTTGCTAAGCCAATCATCATGGGTGTGTTGCAGGAAGATAAAGGGAGTGCACTTGAGCAGCGCCCTGGACAAGTTGAAGTTGATGTGGATGGTGAACGGTTGATCGTTACTGCCAAGGAACAGCTTGTGTTGCGTTGTGGTAAGGCGAGTATTACCTTGACTAAGGCGGGTAAGGTGCTTATTAAAGGATCTTATTTATCAAGTCATTCATCTGGAGTCAATAGAATTAGAGGCGGTACGGTGCATGTCAATTAGCCATTCGTCAGTTTAGGTGATAAAAATTTATGTGGATGCTAAATAATCAAACGCCTTTTGCAGCAGAGCGTACTTGGGTGCGCGATAAAAACGGTGCCGAGGTTTGGTTGGTGGCTGTCAAAGGGACATTTGATATTCTCGCCGATGGCACAACAACACTTGCAGAGCAGCAAGAAGAAGTCGTCATTGCACCGAAATTTTCCGGTGATCCACAATCGTCCGGCTTGCTTAACGATACCGACCTTCCGTATAAAAAATTAGTTACTGATGTGCTTGTTCAAGGGCATGCGTATGCACCGAATGACCGGCCAGTAACAGAATTATCTGTCGGGTTCAAGCTTGCTAATATCCAGAAAGTATTACAGGTTACGGGTGATCGCGTATGGCAAGATACTTTCAGTGGAACGGGTATGAGCAGTCCGCAAGCCTTTACAAAAATGTCGCTCACTTATGAAAGAGCTTTTGGTGGCATGGATTTAACGGGTGAAGATGAAAAGAAACATGATTGGGAAGTACGTAACCCTGCGGGTTGTGGGTTTGCTACAAAAGCAGAACATTTGATTGGAAAGTTCGTTCCAAATATTGAGTACCCAAATGATTTGATGACAAGTTGGAAACAACGACCAAATCCTGCTGGTTTTGGTCCGATCTCCGGGCATTGGTTTCCCAGAGTGAAATTGGCGGGTACTTACGACGAAAATTGGGAAAAAACACGCCAGCCTTTGTTGGCTGAAGACTTCAATGAGCAATATTATCAAAGTGCGCCAGAGGATCAACGGGTATCTGGGTATCTCAAAGGTGGGGAGTTAGTTCAACTTTTTAATTTAACCCCTGATGGGCGATTTGAATTTCATTTGCCCAGATTTTTTCTTGCGTTTACTACACATTTTGATGGTGGAGCCAGTGAAGACCATCGTGCAGTGATACATACCATTATTCTGAAACCCGATATGCCAAGAGTAGAAATTGTCTGGCATACCCATTTGCCCTGTCATCATAAAGTACTGAAATTAACCAACACAACGATTCGGTTAAAGAGACCGGTGTTAGGTTCAAAACAAGCGCAGGCGAGTCATGAATTGGTCACATGATGCTATTTGTATCACGGGTGTAGGCGCCACCACGGCTGTTGGTTTAAACGCAGTAGCTACAGCGGCTGCAGTGCATGCGAGTATCTCCGGTTTTCAAGAACATCCCTATATGATTAATCAGGAAGGGGAGCCCTATATGCTTGCGATGGTGCCATCGATTGATCCAACGATAAACGGTATCGAGCGTTATATTGAGTTAGTTACACCAGCAATTATCGAAGCGCTTGCTCCGCTACAGCAGCTTTCACCGGAACGGCGAGAAGTTAGAGTCATCCTTGGTCTTCCAGAACAACGACCGGGGCTACCGAACAACTTGGCTAAAAGATTATCGAGTTCGATACAATCAATCAATACCGAGCATTATCAAATTAAGGATGTAAGAACCGCACTTAAAGGTCATGCTGCTGGTTTAATGGCACTGGAATCAGCCAGCAAATTATTGGCAACAGGTGAATGTGAGTTTTGCCTAGTGGGGGGTGTGGACAGCTATATTGACCCCGATACGCTGGACTGGATTGAGGACAACGAACAATTGCATATTCCATCAAATGCTTGGGGGTTTATTCCGGGGGAGGCTGCGGGTTTTTGTTTGCTTTGCACTGAGAAGACTGCAAACCGATATCAATTGCCGATTAAAGCGCAGTTGTTTTCTGTAGCGACTGCGCTTGAGAAGAATTGTATTAAGACTGAAACAGTTTGCATAGGTGAAGGTTTGACTTCAGCGGTCAATGGGGCGTTACAGGTGTTGCCTGAAGGCATTAAGGTTAATCAAACTTATTGTGATCAGAATGGTGAAGCTTACCGGGCAGATGAATTTGGTTTTATGTTGGCGCGTTTGTCGAAGCATTTTGTTGATCCGTCTGAGTTTGAGGCACCAGCTGATTGCTGGGGGGATGTGGGTGCGGCTTCTGGGTTGTTGTTTGTAAATCTGGTTTGTGCGGCGGCTGAGAAAGCTTATTGTCAGGGGCCGGTTTCGTTGTTGTGGGGTAGTTCTGAGGGTGGGGAGCGGAGTGCTGTAGTTTTGGTAACATTGGGTGAGCAGATGGGGGGCATTAATGGCGGTTACTATACATGTTAATGGTAAGTCTAATTCTCTTGCGCATAAGGGCAGTATGGGAATTGCTAAGTCGACCCTGCCTGATGTTTGTAAAACGCCTTCACCGGGAGGCCCTGTACCTATTCCTTATCCGATTATCATTTCGATGTCCAGAGATCTTAAGAAGGGCAGCAAGAAGGTTAAATTTGATGGGGGCAATTCTGCTGCGATTAAAGGTTCTGAATTTAGTCGTTGTTCGGGTGATGAGCCGGGTACAGCTGGTGGTGTGAAATCCAGTACCAATATGAAGGAAGCCACCTGGATTCTGTATTCATTTGATGTGAAAATAGAAGGGAAGAATGCTTGTCGTCTTAGTGATAAGATGATGATGAATCATGGGAATACGGCTTGTTTGGGGGGGGTGCTTCAAGAACCAGTTGCGGGCCTCTCCGATGAAGCAAAGGAGGTTGCCGATTGCCTCTGCAACAGTTTCTGCGACGACGTGAAGAGGGGATTCAAGAAGGGACCGCGCGGCGGATACCGTAAGAAGAAATCCTATTCAAGACGGCACAATTGGTCTTACGCCCTTGAGCAAGAGCTAATAGACAATCCGCCGGCATGTTTGGGTGGGAATGTCACAGTCAGACCGCAAAAATACACGGATCCCAAGACGGTTCCAGACGCAGTCCTCGGGGATGTGGACCAGTGCTTTGATTTCAAGTATCCGGGAGACCGGTGGCGTGGCGACCAATATGAACGCCAGTGGGAATTGGCCGATAAAGAACCCCAAGAGATAAGCACAAAGACATGTGCGTGTACATAATCTTGCAATGAGGTGTAGAAACTATGAAAGATATTACTGAGCAGTTCGACTTCCTCGAGGAGGGGGTGAACTACACTAAGATATGTGTGGACATTACCGTTTATTGGCGGGGGTCCGTCTTTGACAGAGCAGATTCTGTGATCGGGTTCTACAACGGCGCGCTCGCTGAAATCGGGGCTGAGCTCAAGTTCTTCAGAACGGGATCGATGTCTGGTGCCAAGAAGTTACGGAGTGATAGCCTCAAGATGGTTCCTTACTGGTTTGTGGATCCAAAGCGTCGCCGAGGCATCCACATGATGAGCCTTGAAGGTGGAGCGCATGCCAACGAGCCATCCGATTGTGCCATTAGAGTTGTGGTGAATGAGGAACACGATGAACCGATAGGCGTGGCACAGTTGTGCTTGCCAGTCGCCTATGTCTCGGAGACGCCGGAACGCCTGCTAAACCTGATGAAGAAGCTGACGGATGGTGCGGACTTCGAAAGTGGTCATGCGGGTTACTCGCTGAACTGGGATCCAACGGGCGAGCACGCATTCGAGGCGAAGCTAAAGATGGGGCAGATTGCGAGACGTTACCTTGGCGTCGACCTCTTTAATCACGTTCCCACAAGGATCGCGATGCGAAAGGCGGCACCTTGCGGGATCAAGTGCATTAATTGGCTTACGCTGCTCGGCATATCGCTGACAGAGAGAGTCGGAGGAATCGCGAGGCTTGAGTCAAAACTGAGTCCGAAATGCGAGGTTCACGGCTTGTCGGGTGGGGTTATCATTATGGCCGGTGACCGGCCCACGACAGGCGATTGCAATCGCCAAGCTGCGCTTGCGCCGTATCGTAGCGTTGGGAAGGTGCTGGCTCCGCTCCGGGTGCCAGATCACCCCGCATTCTTCGGCTCAACTCCTAGTGAAACGGGGAGATGGCTGGCGCGCTTCGATGGCTGACCTCTTTAAGTGTGGATATCGTCATGACGACTCATAGCCAGAAACCTGTGGAGCCTCGCCTGGAAGTGGGGCCGGAGGCGGACGACGGAAGCAGCGTCTGTGAGGTCCTTTTGGATGAGGGGTCCGCTGAAACCCTAGCGGAACTGGAGAGTGTCTTTGACGTGTTTTCTAGGGGTGCTGAGTGTGGAATGTTCCGCCCCGATTCCCATTCCGCTCCGAAGTTCCGCCTTGTAGGGCACAATGTAGATTCTGATCGAAATCGAGCGAGCTGGAATTTCGAGGCAAGCCATGTCGGCCACGCCGCATACCGTGTACTGATCAACCTGCTGAGGCAAATGTCGTCAGGCCTTCCCAATGGTCTATCAGTTCGAATCAATCCTGGCTCGGGTAAGAGTGGCGACAAGATTGAGTGGAACGCGCTGTCGGCGTTTGCGCAGTCGCGAGTCTCGCTTCTTCCTTTCAACTTGGAAGACGACGTCCTCGACCCGCCCGAAAAGCAGACGGTTGTGATGATCTACACCGTAGGCGAGCTCGGTGATGAAATGATGGTGAGAGTTTCTGATGCATTGGATGCTTGGGCAGATGTCGTGATGGCGGGGGGACTTTCTAACGAACGCAGCGATGGCTCGCAAGTAGGCGAGGTGGCAAGACTCATTGAGCATTATCAAAACGGGCCACAATCCATCGAGTGCTCTATATTCGGATTGGCGTTCCCGTCCGGGGTGATCGATGCCCTGGTCAACGTACTAGTATTCCTGCATGAAACCGTAGTTGAAATCGAGTCTGTCGAAATGGATTGAAAAAACGATTAAGGAGCAACCTTCTGGGACATATATGGTCCGCCCCGTATTGCAAGAAAAAATTCGCTGTTTGACAAAAAGAATAATGCATCCATATATTCGGCCTTGGGATGAGGTTTAAATAATGCCTCTGGCCCTGATGGAATCCGCAACATCCCCGCCTCATCAAGTCTTCGGCCTCAAATGGGCCCTTGACCTCGTCAGGCTCATAGGAATGCAGGTGTTACCTTTTTTGCCATCACTTGAATCTTATCTGCGCAATTCTTTGCTAACGATTAACCACACTTTTATTTCTTCAACTGCTGCTGTTCTACTTTATTTCTCAACATCCGGCCCTGCTGCCCGGCGAGGGTGCGTTTTTTCAGACTAATGATCATCATGCCCATGCTTACCTAACCGCTGCATCATAGTTTACATTTTTACTCAATAATGCCCAAGAAATACGCGCATTTTTGTTGGCTACCGCGACAGCTGAGATGTTTTTGCCCCGCCGTTGATCGAGTTCGCTAATCCAGAAAACAAAAGGTGTCTACCATCGTATTTTGCAGGATGACACGCCATAAAACCATAGGTTAATATAGCAATCGGACGGGGATGTGGCTCATGGGGTCAGCGGCTGGGATTCTGGTTCGCTAGACTTGAAATGCCGTCCCCGTCCTCCTGCAT
>JAJFJH010000209.1 GCA_021774155.1 Nitrosomonas sp. | reverse complement strand
TTGCGAAAAAAACCGGGAATCGGCTCATCCTCGCTGGCAATATCCAGAACAAGGCCAAAGACCGAGCATATTTCCAAACATTACTCCCATCAATAGACTTACTGGTCGATGCTAGCACAACCCCTCCCGGAACCGATTATTTTGAAACCGTCATGAAACCCATTCTGAAGTCGGACAAGCAGATCATTTATATCGGCGAAGTAGACAGTGCCCAGAAAAAACTATGGTACCAGCACGCACAGGCAACTCTCTTTCCCATTCAATGGGGCGAACCGTTTGGGCTCGTACTGATTGAATCAATGGCATGCGGCACACCGGTAGTTGCTTTCAATAAAGGATCAGTGCCGGAAATCATTGATCATGGAAAAACAGGCTTCGTGGTGGACTCCATCGAACACATGACTGAGGCAGTGAAAGCCATTCATCTTATTGACCCTGGTGATTGCCGCCAACATGTCAAAGATGACTTCTCGATCGCCAGTATGGCCAAAAAATATTCGGATCTCTATCAGTCGATAGTGGATGAAAGGACGTTATGCCTAAAGACATCCCCGTCAGCAACGGTTCTTTTCTCTTAAACTTTGATTCTGACTATCAGATCCGTGACGTGTATTTTCCGTTTGTCGGACAGGAAAACCATTCCAGCGGACATCCGTTCCTCTTTGGAGTATGGGTGGATGGACAATATTCCTGGATGGGACCGGAATGGGAAAAAGATTTACGCTATCAAAATGAGAGCCTCGTCACCGATGTCTTGCTAAAAAATACAGCTTTAGGTTTGGAACTTCGATGTTCGGATGTGGTGGATTTGGATTTGAACATCTATGTCAAAAAAATCGAGGTCACCAATCTGACAAACAAGCACCGTCAAGCGCGGTTATTTTTTAGCCATGAATTTCATCTGTATGGAAATGACATCGGAGGGACGGCATATTTTGATCCCAGGACCTGTTCGATCATCCATTACAAAATCCAACGATATTTCCTGATCAGCTGTTGGGCGCATGACCAATGGGGTGTCAAACATTTTGCTTGTGGACGAAGAGAGCCTTCAGGAGGTTTGGAGACCATTCAAGAAGCCGAGAATGGAGAATTGAGCGGAGAGGCCGCTGCATGGGGTTCGCCACATTCCACTATTGGCATGTGGTTAGAACTGCCCGCCAGAGGAACCACCACCGCGTATTATTGGATCGCGGCGGGGATGACCTATCCTGAGGTCGACCGGCTCAACTTGGAAATCCATAGTATCACTCCGGAGGAACTCCTCAAGCGTTCGTCAAAATACTGGAAAACCTGGATTCATAAAGATTCGCTGCAGATCCAAGGCCTACCCAAATCCGTGACCGATATATTTAAACGAAGCCTGCTAATCCTACGAACACAAATTGATAATCACGGAGCCATTATTGCCGCGAATGATTCAGATATTGTTCGTTTTGGGAAAGATACCTATTCATATATGTGGGGGCGGGATGGCGCATTTGTCGCCGCCGCGTTAGCCAAGGCCGGGTACTCGCATGTGTGTATGAAATATTTTGACTATTGCGCCCGTGTGCTTTCCGATGAAGGCTATTTATTCCAGCATTATAATCCAGACGGATCGCTTGCTAGCAATTGGCATTCCTGGTTAGTCGCGGGCCAAGAGGTTCTTCCCATCCAGGAAGATTCCACCGCGTTGACGATTTGGGCTCTGTGGCTACACTACCAAAGCTTGAAAGACATCGAATTTATTCGTCCCCTCTACACAACGCTCATTAAAAAATCTGCTGACTTTTTAATCAGATATCGCGACCCTCAAACACTGTTACCGCTACCATCTTATGATCTTTGGGAAGAGCGCTACGCTTTGCACGCCTATACGGTGGCATCAGTGATCGCTGGCCTCAGAGCCGCGGCGAACTTTGCGAATCTCTTTCAGGATACCTCTCTGGCGGAGAAGTATGAATCCGCCGTCGATGAAATGACGGCGGGAATAAAACACCATCTGTACCATGACGGCCTCAAGCGTTTTGCCCGTTCAGGCACTAGGATAGAAGGAGGGTATCAACTTGATGAAGTCATTGATATCAGCCTGTTAAGCCTGGCCACTCTTGGAGTTTTAGATCCCAAAGATCCGCGAATGATGGAAACAGCTACAGCCGTTCGCGAGCAGCTGTGGCTGAAAACACCCGTTGAAGGCTGCGCCAGATATCAGGGGGATGTCTATCAACGTGCGGATGATAGCCCGCCAGACATTCCTGGAAATCCCTGGTTTATCTCCACACTGTGGTTGGCGGAATATTTTATCGATCTGGCAGAAACTCAAGACCAACTTCAAGCGACCCTTCCATACCTAGAATGGTGCGGAAAAAATGCGCTGCCTTCCGGCGTGCTTGCCGAACAAGTCCATCCTGTAAACGGTTTACCCCTGTGTGTATCCCCGCTCACATGGAGTCACTCCGCGTTTGTGTGGACGGTTTTGCGATATTCTGAAAAGGACAAGGCACTTAAAAATACAGTCAGGTAAAACCATGACCTTGTGAAATGCCTAGCACGAAAGACCTCCCCTCAAGCATCATCTTGACCAGATTTCACTAGTTCAGTTGGTAGGTAATGCACTAAAGACCCAGAGTCAGAGAATTCGTGGATAAAATTGCCAGCATTTGAACTATTTAGAAGCATTAGGCAGATTTTCTTTTCTCTTGCGGCATTCTATTAGACTATCTAGAATATGTGAACGGATCCTGAAGCGGTCGGTCCGAACGCTTCCATAGGAGACGGTTCTTGCCAAGCAACTTGTCACATTCTAGGGATCAGTAATCTTCTTGTAATTCTAGAGGTTTTATGGTCTCTGAAGGCCAACCATCCTTCAATCCCCAAAAGTTTCTTGAGAAGATCCCCAGCGGAAAAACGACTCTGCCCGCGATGGAGTATCAAATACTCTATTCGCAAGGAGATGCGGCAGATGCCGTGTACTACATTCAAACAGGCAGGGTGAAGCTTTCCGTGGTTTCGCAGGAGGGCAAAGAGGCCGTCATCGCGATTCTAGAGCCGGGTAACTTTTTGGGAGAAGCATGTCTCGCCGGGCAGCAATTCTATTTGGCCACGGCCACCGCGATGGAAGGCGCCACTCTCGTCCGCATTGACAAGCAGGCGGTAATCCATGTGCTCCACAACGACCCCGTTTTCTCGGCTAGGTTCATGGAATTTCTCCTGGATCGCAACATACGTCTGCAAGCGGACCTCGTGGATCAACTCTTCAACTCCGCTGAAAAGAGGCTCGCGCGGGTGTTGCTGCTCATGGCCCATTTTGGAAAAGAAGGTACACCGCAGGAGGTCATTGCAAAGATTAGTCAGGAAACCCTTGCAGAAATGATCGGCACTACGCGTTCCCGCGTCAGTTTTTTCCTGAATAGGTTCCGTAAACTAGGCTTTATTGAGTACAATGGCGGGATGCACGTGCACAGCTCCCTCCTCAATGTGATCCTTCACGACTAAGCTCCTCATCCATTTCCACTTCTAAGCCAATCCGCGCCCCACGAATGAAAGCACTCTGCAAAACCCCACAAAACAGTGAACGTTCTCGACTTCACGCCGACACCAGAAGTCATTACACTGTCGCTGCCTCTTTTGAGTGAACCCCAGCGTCCAGATTGACGACCTGTTACGTAAGGTACGGCGATACGTCTTCCACCAATGCAGACTTTCCACGCTATCGAGTCAACCCCGATCTCCACATTTATGGTCCTTGAACCCAGAGTCTTGTGAGCAATATTGAACAGACGACAACTGATGCAACAGGTAAAATGCGCGCTTCGATATGAAAGTTAATCCATTAAGCAGGACATCGTTCTGCTTATACAACAGGTGCATCACACACTGCTGAATACATTTCAAAGGGAGTTGGTCATGAGTGTAATAATAAAAATCTCACAATGGAGAAGCGACAACAGGTCAATCCGTCCGTGAAGGGAGTGGGGCTTTTGAATCGGCGCTTAGCACATCACAAGAGATGCCGGTCAATGGAGTAGGGTGCACTATCTGCCAGAATCAGGTGGAGATATTTCGTCAACTCGATAAGAGGACATCCGGGCTATTCTGATTGAAGCTATTGCCCGCCGTTCCCTCTCCTGGAGGATACCGAAGAACCTCGCCAACGAACTCTCCGGTAACCAAAGAGTGCAGACAAAGTTGTATTGAATACAGCAGAAAGAGAAGTCGTCAATGATGAATGACAAAGGGTTTTCAACACGATCCGCGGGATTGGGCTTTTTGATTGGGGCAGGACTCGGGGCGGGTGTGGCATTACTATTGATGCCACAATCGGGCTCAGAGTCGCGGAAGCAGTTGCGAGGGTATGCGCGACGGGCAGAAGAAAATATGCATGAGGTGGCCGAAAAGGCCACTCAGGGCCTAGGTCAGGCGATGGACAAGGGACGTAATTTTCTGCAGGAGGCAGGGCCTGGCTGACCGAATCGTTCCGGTGGCTTATCGCAGACGGCCGGCCACCGGAACGAAGTCGATGGATGGAAGCGCTCCCTGGTGTTTTCCGAGAGTAAGTAAGCGCAACCATCTGTCAGACAATTAACGGCAAGGAGGTTTCGTCATGGAAATGGTGAAACAAAACGTTCTGATCATCGATGATGATCCGGATGTTCGAACCGTACTCCAGACATTCCTGAATTTTCATGGATACACGAGCAAAACAGCCGAGAATGGTTGGGACGGTTTGAAGCAGCTCGAAGACAGGAAATTTGATGCGGTCATACTAGATTATATGATGCCTGGAATGAACGGCTTGTCAGTCTTACGACACATCCAACGGCGCGTTCCGTCCACGCCTGTTGTGATGATCACCGGCCATGCCGACAGCGAGGTGGCAGCCCTAGCGCTTGCGGAGGGGGCTAAAGCCTGCCTATTCAAGCCTTTTGACTGTGTAGACCTTAGACAGGCCTTGGAGGGCTCGGTCTGTGCGGTTTCCTAAAAGAGCCAATGCCTCCGAGTTCATGGCCTCCTGGTGAGTTGATGCCCGGTCTCACATCAAGATGAGGAGTTATGGCGCCTAAACGAAAACCGTTGTTCAATGTCAAGACCTTCCTCGCACAAGTCAGGGACGGCAAAACCACGGTGTCCTGCCAAGAGAGCCATGTTTTCTTTTCGCAAGGTGATGGGGCGGAAGCGGTCTTTTATATTCAAACAGGCAAGGTCAAGTTAACCGTAGTCTCCAAGGAGGGAAAAGAAGCCATCGTCGCCATTTTGGAAGCTAAGGCCTTCTTTGGAGAAGCCTGCCTCGCCGGGCAGGTTTTGCGACTGGAGACCGTGACCGCGCTGGGGAACGTGGAGGTCGTTCGAATTACTAAAGCCGCTATGATCCAGTTGCTTCATGACGACCCCGCCTTTTCTGCGGGGTTCCTGGAATACCTTCTGGCTCGCAGCGTACGCATCCAAGCAGACCTCGTGGATCAACTCTTTAATTCCGCCGAAAAACGTCTGGCACGAGTGCTGCTACTCATGGCCCATTTTGGGAAAGAAGGAAAACCGGAATCGATCATACCGAAGATCACCCAGGAGGCGCTCGCCGAGATGGTTGGGACTACGCGCCCCCGCATCAGTTTCTTTCTCAATAAGTTCCGCAAACTGGGCTTCATCAACGACAACCGCGGGATGCACGTGCACAGTTCCCTCCTTAATGTCGTCCTCCATGATTAACGTTTCTTTTTACGTAAATCGTGCAAAACCATGATCTGATGAAATGACGGACACGAGATTTCTTGACGCCACCCTATTTAAGGTATAGCGTGAAAACATGACGTATTGAGCCACGATGACATTCTTATCTCTCGCGCTTTCGCATTCCTTCCCGCGCGTCCGATTTCGCAGTCTCCGCCGCTTCTACGACGAACGAATCTTTACATCCCATCCAAACAATTTGGGTATCGACGATCTTCGATCGAAATGTATCCTTGTATCCGGGAAGCGGGTTAAGAATGATTTCCAATAAGTTATCCCCGAACATTCCTCTCACAAAAAATGGTGACGCGTTTATAGGTAGCCTCTCACCTGAAGAGACGTCCACTTCTGTGCGAGTCGGAGAAGGCGACACGATTTCCATTCATTATACCGGAAGGTTGGATGATGGAACCGTATTTATCTCAACGGAAAATAAGGAACCCTTCACTTTTACTCAGGGGCAGGGAGAAATCGTTGCCGTCGTCCAAAAAGCAGTTGTGGGGATGGCGTTGGGGGAATCAAAAATTATTCATGTTTCTGAAGAAGAAGCGTATGGCGCGTACCATCCTGATTTAGCGGTGCAAGTAGACCGGGCCGAGTTTGACAAGCGAGGCATCACGCCGGAGATCGGGCTGGAATTTGGCATGGACCAAGCGAATGGAGAATCGCTTCCGGTGAGAGTGACAGAAATCAGTGATTCATCCGTGACATTGGATGCCAATCATCCGTTGGCCGGTCGCCCAATCACCTTCGATCTGTTACTGGTTGATATTCTATCCAAACCGGCAACGGAAGAGGAATCCAACACCTGACACCTTCCCGAACTTCATCTGCGGATATGCCTCAGCAACTCATGGCCAGTGAAGAACGGTTTCAATCCGTCGTGCAAACGGCCACGGATGCTATTGTCTTATGGGATGAGCAAGGAAACATCCTGTTTTGGAATAAGGGCGCCCAATCCATGTTTGGCTATACGGCTGAGGAAATCGTTGGCCAGGCCCTGATCCGGATTATGCCAACCCGTTACCACCAGGCCCATTACTATGGAATGGAGCGTTTGGGAATTGAAGGCGATGATCAGGCCCTCGTGAAGACCATCGAACTGCATGGCTTGCGAAACAACGGGGAGGAATTCCCAATTGAAATGTCTCCTTCAAAGTCGGACCATGATGATGAGACAGTTTAACATGTTCATGATCTCCCTGAAATAGTTTGCAACAACAACCTTCTGAATGTGAAATATTTCACTCATTCTCTGGGCAAATCAAAAGGAACACAATCATGGCCAGGCTAAACCTTGACCCTCTCATCAAATTCCCCGATGGCTCACAATTGGTGGTCAGCACACAGTCTTCTGGTGAAGGCTACTTTACCTGTGAACTCTTCGTTACACGATCACGGTATGATGGCCGAGGAGAGTTTGATTCGGTATCCGGCCACATGCAACGCCCCTCGTCAATGGACGCCCAAGATTTTGCCTACGACTCCGCCCAACGTCTTTACCCAAGGATAAAAGACGGGATCAAGAAACCTCCGTACCTCATCTGGGGCGGGCCACTGCAATCGAGGTAAACGCAGCCTGGTTGCACGTACACGATAACTCAAATCAAAGATTGGAAAAAAGATTATGAATTTTTCGATGTTTTGGCCTGGCAGCAAACGGCCACAGACAAAGAAGCGTATCAGGCCCAAATCCAATTTCAAATCCTCGCAATTGGGAAGGCCTTCTCAAGAGGAAGAACACACGGTCAATCCATTGGATGAAATCAGGCGCCAAGCCGTGAGTATGTCAAGCTCCGGATTTGAACTGAGCACCCTTTCACCTACCTCCAAACCAATGAAAGACCAAAATTTTCAGGTGAAATCGGCACGCAAGCCACCTTCAAAAACTTCCCTCCAAGGAAAACCAGCGGAAAGACCACCGAAAGCAACAACCGCTAAATGAAATTGTGAGCAGGACTGACGGATTACACAGCAAAACAAAGAAGAGGCCAGGGCCAGACGAAAATCCCAGAACATTGATGATCCCAGCACTCGATGAAAAATATTCGGCTCTCGCAAATCAGAGCTTGGAACCCCAAACACCAATATTCATGGGGTTAGGCTTCGCCACTCATTCACCATTGGCTGAAGGCAAATCAATCACTTGACGCGTCGATGTCTCGGGGGTTGGATCACGTCGGTGGAGTTCAAACGGTGGGATATCGTCCTGCAGACGTCTCAACAATCGGCGCATAAACTTCTCGCTTGGCGCTTCGCAGATCCACACGTACATTCCAGTTTCTAATTCGTTTCGATGTCGTTTCATGCGAAACCGTGGATCCTCCATGAAGTAGGCGGACAAAAATCCTGTGACCGCATGCACTACCCAGTCATGTTCCTGGGTATACCGATAACTCATTCCGATTTCATGCACTTCGACGACATCATCACCAGGCATCATTGCCCTTTCTTCAACACACATTGAGGACCATTCATATCAGACCAAACTCTCGTGAAGAGTTTCCCATGATGAAGAGAGTCTCTACAAGAGAGCCGTGATTGTGCTCCCCGTCAACCTTTGCTAGATTTACGGGCTTATTTCAGATCTGCCATTTTAACAAGGACACCATATGTCACAACATTCGACTCCAATGACGAGTGAGACCGATCCCCCTGAACCACCAGAACCCACGTATGCCGAACGCGCTCGAACACTCATGCATATTGCGCCAGTCGCTACATTCTGCACAACGTCCCAAAAGCATGCCGATTGGCCATTTGGATCAATCGTCACCTACGGCCTGGATGATAAAGGAAATCCCACGTTTCTGATCAGCACCATGGCCATGCATACCAAAAATATTTTGGCCGACCCACGAGCCAGTGTATTCGTGATGCAACCCGGTGGGGAGCATGACCCCTTGGGTGCCGCACGCCTCACCGTCATGGGCAACGTAGCCAAAGTACCCAAAGATCAAGACGAAGATATTCGCTCCCAATATTTAGCACGACACCCGAAAGCTGCTTATTGGGCCGATTTTGGTGATTTCTCCTTCTATCTCATGGACACCATCGATGTGTATTATGTCGGCGGCTTTGGATCAATGGGGTGGGTCACTGCCGAAGAATATACCGCGGCAAAAGTTGATCCACTTGCGGATGCCGGTCCAGGGATCATTGATCACCTGAATACCAATCACAAGGATGCACTCGTCTTGTTGGCCCAAACCCATGGTCAAACAGACACTGACGAAGCCACCTTGACAGCAATTGATCGATTAGGATTTCATCTCCGGCTTAAGATTGAGGATCGCTACACAGGTATGCGCTTGAGCTTCCCCCAGGAACTCACGAGTCCTGAAGAGGCTCGACCCATGTTCGTCAACATGGTGAAAGAGGCGCGTGCAGCTTCCGGATCCTAAATATCTCAAGATAACAGTTCGAGAGTAATTTTGAAGGAGTGACATGGCCACCAACGATAAACAAATAATTTTCTCATTAATCGGCGTCGGACGAGTGCATCCGCCAAAAAAACAAGTACTCAAAGACATTTACTTGTCATTTTACTACGGCGCCAAGATTGGGGTCTTGGGGCTGAACGGATCAGGAAAAAGTTCCCTCCTTCGCATCATTGCCGGAGTCGACAAAGACTATCTTGGCGAGATCACCATGTCCAAAGGCTACACCGTGGGCATCTTGGAACAGGAACCAAACCTCGATCCAGAAAAAACGGTCAAAGAAGTCGTGGAAGAGGCGCGGAAAGAACTCATCGATATGCTAACAGAATACGAGGCCGTGAGTAATCGGCTTGGCGAACCGATGGAGCCTGATGAAATGGAAAAGCTCCTGGAGAAGCAAAGCACGCTTCAAGAAAAAATTGAGGCGGTCGATGGATGGGAGTTAGAAAATCAACTCGACATTGCCATGGATGCACTCCGCTGTCCCCCACCAGATACCAAAATCGGTGTTCTTTCGGGAGGAGAAAAACGTCGTGTCGCCTTGTGCCGCCTGATGATTCAAGAACCTGATATCTTATTACTGGACGAGCCCACCAACCATTTGGATGCAGAATCCGTTCAATGGCTGGAAGACCACTTGCAACAATACAAAGGCACGGTCATTGCCGTCACCCATGATCGATACTTCCTCGATAACGTCGCCGGTTGGATTCTTGAATTGGATCGTGGGCAAGGTATTCCCTACGAAGGGAATTACTCATCATGGCTTGAGCAAAAACAAGCTCGACTCGAAAAAGAAGAAAAAACTGAATCCAAACGACGCAAAACATTGGAACACGAATTAGAATGGATCCGGATGTCGCCCAAAGGCCGACAGGCGAAGGGGAAAGCCCGCGTGACACGCTACGAGGAACTCGTTAGCGAGGAGCACGAAAAGATGGCGAATGATTTGGAAATTTATATTCCTGCTGGCCCACGCCTAGGCGAAGTCGTCATCGAAGCCAAAGACCTCACGAAAGCCTTTGGCGACAAACTTCTCTTCGAGAATCTCTCGTTCAATTTACCCCGCGGTGGAATCGTTGGAGTCATCGGTCCAAACGGAGCAGGAAAGACCACCTTATTCCGCATGATCACCGGAGAAGAAAAACCTGACACCGGCTCCTTCCATGTTGGTGATACGGTCAAACTTGGATACGTGGATCAAAGCCGGACGTTGGATGGAACCAAGAACGTGTGGGAAGTTATTTCTGGTGGACAAGACACCATCATGCTTGGGAAAAAAGAGATTAACTCACGGGCCTATGTCAGCAGGTTTAATTTTGGCGGCAACGATCAACAAAAGAAAGTCAACGATCTTTCAGGGGGAGAACGAAATCGCGTCCATTTAGCGAGCATGCTCAAAGAAGGCGCGAATGTTTTGATCCTGGACGAACCCACCAACGATTTGGATGTGAATACTTTGCGAGCTTTAGAGGAAGGCCTAGAACAATTTGGAGGCTGTGCTGTGGTCAGTAGCCATGACCGGTGGTTCTTAGACCGAATCGCCACACACATCTTGGCCTTCGAAGGCAACAGCAAAATCATCTGGTTTGAAGGCAACTACTCCGAATACGAAGCCAACCGCAAAAAACGCCTAGGCAAAGACGCCGACCAACCACATCGCATTCGGTATCGAAAGCTGGCGAGGGAATAGAAACCATAACCTTACTGAGGGAAAATCGCTAAGTTGCACCCTAAAATTTCAGGCTGGATTTTTTGCAAGCAAGGATCACCCAGGCTGTGGCAAGGGCAGCAATGATGTGTTTCAGAGAATGACCACTCATGAATCCGGTTATTGCATATAGCTCGACATCGAAAAACTCCACAACTTTTGCCAAAAGATACGTTCCAAGGGTCGCCCAAAGAAATGGGCTCCGTAAGGATCGCGTTCCGAAGAAGCCGAGCATCACTGGAATCAGCAACATGGGGAGAAATTGCACGACGCCATACGGCCTGAGGTCCCCCACCGCCCAGAGTTCCGTCCCATACCAATATCCAATCGAGCCAACTCCAATTCCAATCAACGGCCATAGCAAGGCCTTCCCTATTCTTGGAGATACGCAATCCGCAATGATCATGGCTAGTAACGCCATGAACGATACGGTCATAGGTAACCGATCCCAGACGAGTGTGGAATTGCTTGGATGAACATGATAATAGGCAGACCCTACGCCTACGAAAATTACACCAACGCAAAAGAGGTGATAGGCCAATCGCATGTCCGTGGAGTCCAACACGAACCCTTTTGAACGGGATGCGAACCACCCGAGGATGCCCACGATCATAAAAGGCAGATTTGATGTGACATTAAAAAAATTGGGTATTCCCAGAAAGGTTCTCGTGTCGGCAAACGCATGATAGTGAGGATTTTGCGGAATGGGATCCATGAACAACGGAACAGCCATTCCTGCTGCGAGGAGAGCGATGAGAATACCCTGGTTCCAATTCAATCGAGAAATCATCGTCCTCCGCTCCAGAATTAAGGAAACAACCA
>JAJFJH010000208.1 GCA_021774155.1 Nitrosomonas sp. | reverse complement strand
TAATCAACCTGGGAAATCAATTGCAGAAAGCGGTCTAGCACTTCCCCGGCATCCCGCTTGCTTACAATGGGAACCCCAAGCGGCGCATAATCGTGAGACCAGCACCGCCAGGTCTTTTTCCCCGGCAATCCCACACGTTCCTGAACAACGGGAAAATACATACGCAGTATGCGCTGGCTGTCAATGGTTTCCCAAACCGTCAACAATACCGTCTCACGTGTGTTCATTCTCCCGAAAGCAGCCGCCAGAAACGGCTTCTCAAAGAACGGATTGTCCTCCAGACAATCATCCTGGTATTTATCCAGCAACATTTCCAGTTCAGGCGCTATTTTGGGTTTCGACAATTCAAGGTCCCACTTGCTGGAATCCATCGACACGATTGTCGCCAGTTTGATTCTGGGAATCTCACGCTTGTCTGGCTTGTCACCAAAATAGCTCCTGCCTTGCTGGATGAAACTCATGAAACATATCCTTCCACCGCAGATTTTCTGCCGGAACTGAAAACAAATACACCAATGCCCAGCTTCCGGTTTGCAGCTACATACATCGCTGCGGTCTCGATGATCATTGCGCTACTGGTGGCAAACGCTGCCCCTGTAATTCCAAATGCGGGGATGAGAGAAATATTCAGCACAATGTTACAAAGCAAAGTGGTTGCCAGAACCCACATCGCCGTTTTTTGTTGTCCGGTCATTGCCAGCAGGCTGTCCATCGGACCAATAGACGCCCGAACCACAATTCCAATCGCCAGAATGAGCAGCAAATTCTGACCATCGGTAAACACCGTTCCAAACAACATCAGAATATATTTTCCGGCCAGCACCATTATCACGGCAAACAGTAATGTCGGCCAGAACGTCCACCGGGCTATTTTGTTGGCATAATCCGACAAGCCTTTAATGTCCCCTTCAGCGTAAAACTGTGAAAAATGATGGGTCGATGCCGCCCGCAACGCATAATGTACAAAATGCACCAGTGCCAGACTTTTCAGAGCGGCAAAATAAATGGCAACAGCTTCCGGATTTAGAAATATCCCGATCAGGATAACATCAGCATTGAGTAACAAACCGTAAAAGCCGCCGGCCAGAAAAATCGGCAGTGAAATTGAAATCCAGTAGCGAAACTGAAAGGTATAATTCGCGGATTTTTCAACACCCGCTTCTTCCGGTTTCAACCTTTGAAATTCGGCATTGTTCAGTCTGATAATTCGCCGCCATAATATCAGTGACTGGAGAATTGTTGCGATAAAAGTTGCAATGATTGCCGAAGACAAGGCGGTAACAGCATTCGCAGGAAACCCGAGAGCATAGGCAAACCCCATTACGCCCAGAATACTGGCCGGACGCACAATGAAAGCGGGTCCAATTGCCGTCAATGGCATCTCATAACTGCGCGCAATACCTTCCTGTATTTCTTCAAGCGCCATAAATGGCAGGCATATAAGAGCCAGATAGAATGGTAGAACACTGATGCTGGTTATCTGGTCACCAAACCAGTACAACATTTGAAACCCCGATAGCGCCACCAATACTGAAGCAAAAATGGCAATGCCGGGTGCCGCCAGCAAAATACCATACAAATGCCTGAAATCTTTTTGTGAGCGATATTCAGTTACAAACCGGATCACTGCGGTCTGCAGTCCAAAGCAGGATAGACCGCCAAGCATTGTCGCCACCACCCATACCAACACGAAGGTTCCATATTGTTCGCTACCCATCCAGCGCGCTAAAAAAACCTGCAGGGCAAAGGCCAGTACGGCACTGAAGATACGAACCGAAAACACCATTATGGCTGCACGGGCGGATTTTCCGCCAGTGCTGTCGCTGGTCAGTTTACTGTAAACAACCCGTGATCTTGACACCAGCCATTCAGCCTGGGGCTCAGGCAGCCGATTTTTCGTCCAGTTCAGCAAGTTTTCAAACAATTTTCACAGCCTGCAGTTACTTTACGCCATCGGACGCTGCCCGGGGCATCAAATAATTTCCGATATCTGGCTTGAGATTTGGGAATTACCCGCGCTCACGCTTCAGTTTCCACCGCAACGTGTCACAAATCATTTAAGATTCAGTTCAAATTAGAGCGGTTTTCACTAACCGGAAAATCCACCGCCATCGAGAAATGCCTGCTCTTCGGCACTCGTATTGCGCCCCAAAACACCGTTGCGGTGGGGAAATCGGCCAAAGCGGGCAATAATATCGCGATGTTCAATCGCGGCCTTGAGCGAACCTTCCTCCCCGCCTGCACGAATAAGTTCAATACAGGCTTCCTGATCCGCCAGTTTCTCGCTATGCATATACGGCAGGTAAAAAAATTCATAAAGTGCTCTGGGTTGATGGCCATTGAAACCCATTGTCACCGCATGTTTGGCCAGTTCAAGCGCATATTCATCCTGCGCGAACGTTTTGGCACTGCCCCTGTACAGATTTCTGGAAAACTGATCAAGAACCAGCACCAGAGCCAGACATGAGGGGGCCTCATTGCGCCAGTCATCAAAATCGCCGGCTGCCGCCGGTTCAAGCAGATCGCCGAAGCGGGTTCTGATCTCTTCATCAAATTTGTTATTTTTCCGCCACCATGCCGATGGCCCGGCCGCCAGCCAGAATTCCAGTATTTCTGCCGCCTGTTGATTGCTCATCTGGTATATCCCTATAAATCCAGGGTACAGATGACCGGCACATGGTCCGATGGTTTCTCCCAGCTTCGTGCATCACGCAGCACCAGCAGATCACGCTGCAATGCAGCCAGTTCCGGTGAACTCCAGATATGATCAAGACGCCGTCCACGATCATTTTTCTGCCAGTCCGGTGAACGGTAGCTCCACCAGGTAAACAGTTTTTCCTCCAGTGGAACTTTATTGCGGACAAGATCAGCCCATCCGCCTTCGCTGAACACCCGCTCGAGCGCATCGGTCTCAACCGGCGTATGGGACACAATTTTAAGCAATTGCTTGTGTGACCAGACATCATTCTCATGCGGCGCGATATTCAGATCACCTACCAGCACCGCATGGATATCATCATTCTTTGCCCGCAATGCTCGCATTTCATCAACAAATCTCAGCTTGTGATCAAATTTGGGATTCTTGTTGATGTCGGGTATATCACCGCCTGCCGGCACATAAAAATTATGCAGCATAATCGATTTTCCACCGGCTTCAAACCGGCTGGCCACATGGCGTGAATCACCCATCTTGCAATAATCGGTTGAATGAATGTCAATCAGGGGAATTTTTGATACGGTGGCAACGCCATGATATCCCTTCTGGCCATTGACTGCCTGATATGCATAACCAAGCTTGTTGAATGCCTTGGCCGGAAACACATCATTCATGCATTTTATTTCCTGCAGGCATAAGATATCGGG
>JAJFJH010000207.1 GCA_021774155.1 Nitrosomonas sp. | reverse complement strand
AGTAAGGGTTTAAGAAAATGCATGATGCTACTAGCTATCTGGGTATTGTTGTTATCGGGATGTGCAGGATATGACCGAGTATTATTTATTACAAAAACAAATGTAGGTATCGATATTGATGATACACCACCAACCGCAGAGATCACTATTGCCAGGCGGGAGCTAGCCATCACACCAGCTTATCAGAACATTATTAGTGGGGAAAACACACTGCCGCTGTTAGGATCATTTGGTACTAGTGGGACCATGTTCAATCCCTCTATCACATCTGTATTTTCGGGCGGGGATGCAGCGGTAATACTTGCATCCGGTGATTCTAAATCCACTGCAAAGCCTATTTGCCTAAATGAAGAACCCGATGCACGTAGTCCTATAAAAAAGTTTTGGTATTGGATCACAATGTCGGATATGACGGATAAAGAAGCCGTAACCAGAACACGAGCATTTTATTTTGCAACGGATACTGCTTTTGGGGTTAAGGTTGCTTGGAATGGAACTGGTGGTCCTTATCCTACAAGTTTTAAGCTTGGGTATAATCGAGCGGAATTTGCTTACCCTCCTGTTTTTATTGCAAAAAAAAATGTATGTGGACCCAATGCAAATCCAGATGGAATATGGGAAGTAAATGTTCCTTCTTTCTTCGCATCTCTTGAAAACAAAACACGTATGTTTGGGGCATTTGGAGATCCAGAGCTTGGTGGGAAACATGTTCAGTTTTTTGCTACTGGAGCAGCTGCAGAAGCATGGGTTAAGCGCCCTTCGGTTAATAAGGCAACCTTCAAAACTATGGCGCCTGAGGCTGCAATAGAAGAATTGAATGCGAAAATGGAGCTAGAGCAGGAGCAATAAGCCTGAAAAATTCAGGCATGAAAAATAAAGGTTACAGGTTTTGGTAATGCGATGGTTTGAAACCTGAACATACCAAATACAAAGCAAGATCAAGAGCCTATGTGCGTTAATTTAGGAGTGAAATAGAAACCACGGGCGGGCGTTGTTAATGGTTTAGAAGAAGGAAAAAAAGAGAAACATAAGGAGGTAATAAATGGATAGTAATTTTATAGAGTCAGACCTCTTTATATCTCGAATTTTAAAATGAAAATAGCACAACTGTGTATCGCGCGTCATTAGGAGTCTTCCCATGAATTAAAAATAATAATATTAAATTAAAGCTATATCACTGACAGTTATTGGTCCGTCACAATTAAATACTAATTTTTGTTTACAAAAGACCATTAAAATAAAAAACCAATAATTAATATTCCATTGAAAATTCATTAGGTTGGATAACTATCAATAACTAACGATGATATAATTTTAATTAACGAGTCATTCAGAAATTGGGGTAGGTGTCAATGAGATTGATGAAAAATATAACACAAAAACTTTAAATAAATAGACAAGGCAATCTTATGCGAATGTCGTGCGTAGTGGTATTGGTGATTATGATTTGCTCGTTTGCGGTCTTATCTTGCGCTGCACAACAACCCAACACAGGGACAATGGCGGCTAATTATGGCAAAAATAGAGTGATCATCACGGCCAATGCAGTCCTTGATGCATTTACGCAACAAGATGGCAAGTGGTTGGCAGCGTTGGCGCATCCACAAAAGGGCGTGAGATTCTCACCCAGCGCACACGTCGATCTCGAAGTCGACCGTATTTTTTCTCGCAATCAGATTGAACATTTCTGGGCAGACCGAAGTATCTATCTGTGGGGTTATGCCGATGGTTCCGGCGATCCGATCATGCTGGCGCCTGCTCAGTATTGCCGCGAGTACATCCTGATCAGAGATTTTCGCGATGCGTCGTTGGTCAACATTAATGATGATCAGGCGTCCGGCAATACTATTAATAATGTGGCTGCGGTCTACCCTGCCGCGACCCGTGTTGAGTACTACATCAAACCTTCGACACGAAATTCTGTGGAACAGCTTGACTGGATGGCGTTGCGACTGGTGTTTGAGCAAGTTGATGGTTCATGGTTTCTGGTCGGAGTGATTCTCGACCAGTGGTCGGTGTAGCTTTTATAAATCTTTTTTAGGGGCACTAAAATGATTGAGGAAAATGTCAGCGAAAACGAAGATGATATTGATGGCTGTGATTGCGAGTTTAATGAAAAGGATGCAACAAACGATGAAGATTTACCACCGGCCGAAGGAGGGATAGAGTCATGAGTTTTTCATTAACCTGGTTGCCAACAGTTTTAAGGAGTGCCGGTCTCAAAGTAGCCGAGGTGCCTGGCTGGGAAAACCACGGAACACGCGATATTGGAATCATTAAAGGAGTAATGTGCCACCATACCGCCGGACCGCAGAGGGGAAATATGCCTAGCTTGGGTGTCGTAAGGGACGGAACCCGTCGTCTGAGCGGACCGCTGTCCCAACTCTGTCTTGGTCGTGACGGCACGTTTTATATAGTTGCTGCAGGGCGTGCCAATCATGCCGGGCGCGGTGAGTGGCAAGGCGAGACGGGCGGTAACTCCCATTTTATCGGAATTGAAGCAGAGAACACGGGATTTGATTCTGGTGAACGCGATGACTTCCCGTGGCCGGAAGTACAGATGGATGCCTACCGCCGAGGATGTGCTGCGATTCTTAAACACATCGGGCAGGACGCAATCATGTGTTGTGGTCACAAGGAATTCGCATTACCTCGGAGACGCAAGATCGATCCGTTGTTCGACATGAATGTGTTTCGTCTGGAGGTTACCGCAATCATGAATGGTACCGCTCTGCCACCAACGGTGATTCCGCGGACTGACTCCGATGGTCGGTCAACGTTTCGACGTGGAGCGAATGGTGATTTTGTCAAACAGATACAGGCCAAGGTAGGGACGGACGTTGACGGTAATTTTGGACCGAAGACCGAAGCCGCAGTACGTGAATTTCAGCGTACCCAAGGCTTGGTACCGGACGGCATTGTCGGACCGAGGACCTGGTCTGCTCTGGACGGAGTATCTGCTTCCGGCTAGGAAGACACTGATCTCATCATTGGTAAGTGCGAGGCCGAAAGGATCCGGTCTATATTTGTTGTCTCGACCCCATTGTCCGAAAGTGGTATCAGTTAGACAATACATTCCCAATATTTAGGAGTTATAAAAATGGAGCTACCAAAAGTAGGTGACAAAATTAACAATAAACGGGCGCAAGAGTTATGCGAGTATTTTGGCTTCGAACACTTACTTGAACGGATAAAGGCAAATCCAGATAGTTATAAAGAGTGGACATTCGACGGCGCGTCTATGATTCCAGATGAAACTTTTTTAAAATCGTTTAATATCCCAAACTTGGTTGAGATTGCTTTAAAACACGATTTAAAATATGCCTATGGCGCAAGTGGTAATACAGCTGAAAAGTTACAAGCAGACCAAGATTTTGAACGTGAATTAATTAATGATGGCGCGTCACGTGCTCTTGCTAAATTTATGTTTCAATGCGTTGAGAAATTTGGCAATGAAAAATTTCACACTCCATTCAGTTGGGCTTTTGCTCGAAAATAGAAAAAATAAATAAATGGAGATTTTTGCGTGTCTTCCTGACGTGATGCGCTTCGTAATACCAACGCAGCACATGCTCACGTCAACGCGACCGAGAGGATCGGATCTGTATTTGTTGCCTTCGAATCTAAATCCGGCCGCGTTGTCCGTGTATTCTAAAACTTAGCAAGTTTAGTCGGGGTGATTATGAAGCTTATGAGGTGATGGGTGTTCCTGGTAGATCATTTATTAAAATTCATGTTGTTAATTCCATTGATGATGTTGTCGGTTGTATCGCGCTGGGAAAAGCATTGGGTTATTTAGAAAGAAAGTGGGGAGTTTAAAAATAGCAAAAAAGTATTTCATGAATTTATGGAGGCAATGAAAGGTGTTGAGAAATCTACTATTCACATTGCTCAATACAAACCAAGAATAGAAAGGAAAAGTTGCTTTTATTGATACTGGAGCCGAGAGGGTCGGGTCTAGATTCGGAGGCTGCAAATATAGACCCGAACATCCCGCTAGAATTTTCAAGTATTTTTTTCATTATCTTGCCGAATTTCGTATATGCGATTTTGTTTAAGTATTC
>JAJFJH010000206.1 GCA_021774155.1 Nitrosomonas sp. | reverse complement strand
TGTTCAGGTTATCGACAAAACATTGCAGAGCGCGTTTGGTTTGGCAGTCTATGATCGCTTGACACTCATGGTTAATAATTTTGACGACATGTCGACTGATGCACTTGAGCTTGAGTTAGACCGGGCATACGCTGCTTATTTAGCGATCATTGGTACGGCTGCCAGAGAAAATAAGGTGCTGACCGCAGATAGACTCTCTATTGAAACAGGCAGCAACCCTGGTCTTGACAGCAAAATAAACGCTGCGTTTATTCGTGCAAAAAACACATTAAATAAACAAGATATAAATGATGAAACAAATCTTGCAGTTGAACGTGAGGTTATTGTCCTTTCTTTAGTTAGAAGTTTTCTCATCGGTGTACTTAGAGAAGTCGAAGGTATTATAGAGAATAGAGACAGGGATGTTGAAGAAGCACGAGAAAAGCAAGTAGAAGGTGAATTTTTCTATCACCTTGTTGAGGGGTTTATCTCGCAGGACAATCCGTTAGGTAACAACATCATAAAATCCCAGTTGACAGGGAATCTATCAAATGTCGTCGCACGAGAAATTGTCGCTGAAATAAGTCGAGGTCTTATTGGCCAACTTAATAGCAATTTGAGTCTTAATGAATCGGCAATAGGTACTGATCAAATTCAGGCAACGGTCGCTGCAGAAAAGGCATCTCTCTATGTTGACGTATTTCTTCCAGATCTTGAATTAATCCTGGGTTCATTGCAACGCGTAAAAATTGAAAACGCATTGCGAAATTTGACAGACGCTACGAATACAAATGATGTGTCTAAAGCGAGTGAAGCCAGGCAAACAATTTCTGTGATTATAACGGAGTATATGAATCTCTTGTAAATAGCCTGTATTGCCTCGCCATGCAAACTTTGCTGGCGAGGTGTAGCGCACCTTCCATAGGTTATATGTATTAAAAGTGTGCTGATCTTTACCATTATTTTTGTTTTATTTTTCGAATGAAGTCACAGTCATTTGTATTTATTGGTGATCATTCTACAAGTCTATAAAAACGATGTGTGCTGTGATGTTTCAAAAGTAAATTGTTTGACCATATTCTGTAATAAAAATTTGTCACAACCAAATAAACCCCCGTTCTAGCCAGCCTAAAAGCCAGCCAAAAATTAATTAACTAAGTTTTGGAACCGGCATGAAATATCAAATCAATAGAAAACTGTAATGACTACGACTCGGCGCTGGTTGTGCTATGTCATGTTGAAATCCATTAACGCAATCTATTTTGGTCAATTGTATGTGCGTTTGCGTACGAATGAATATAGGTGAAAATATGAATACATCCGTTCAACTAAGGAAGCTTGTTTCAGAGACGTTATCTTCAGAAAATTCAGTGATTAACAGATTATTGCCTGAGCCTATTCGTAGCCTTATGAGACGTACCAAGCTCTGGGAACTTAAAGAAAGGCACCTTTGCCCCGTCGTTGGTGTTTGCCTGCCCATAGATGAGCTTGTGCGGTTTGCCAAACGTTTCGATTTTACAGCTTCGCTTCGCGACCAGTATGCAATGCATGTTGAAGCAGTAAACAGGTCGAGTACACGTAATGCGGTATCAAGAGCCATGCATAAGCATTTAGACATGAAATATAGTCACCAGATTATCACCTTTAACCAGGCTAAAACTGATAACGAAGTGCGTGAGTTGTGGAAACAATATTACACCAGTGGTGATGTGGCTGGCGCCATGTGGGCATCACTTACACATAAAGCTATCAGTGAAAAAACACAAGAAATCGTCTATGCAGACGTACACATGCATTCACACCAAACAGGCGCTGGCCAGGCAGCTGATATACGACGACTAAACCAGCTAGAGAAAGAAAACACAGAATATAGAGCCACTGTGGGATGCCAGCAACGGGAGCAAACTCAAACTGAAGCTAGACTGAGAAAAAAGTTAAACAATGCAATGAGCGAGTTGGAAAATCTGCGCCAAACGCAAAATGAAATAACAACACTGCAAGAACGTATTCGCATCCTAGAATCGGGTGAGGCCATGGTAGAAATGGGTCGTCGATTGATGGATTTAACGACTGCTAACGAGCAACTCCAGGCAGTGGCGATGCGTGTCTCTATGTTGGAAGAGTCGCTAGAAGCTGCTTGCAATGGCGGAACTACGCTTGTTAAAGAACGAAATTCTCTGGTTGCCGAACGTAATATGCTTGAAGGCCTGTTGAGGGCGAAAATCAATGAAGAGCAGCCATACGATCAACCGCAAACACTTGATCAATATTCAATGCAAGAAAGTTGCGTGCTATGTGTTGGTGGTCGCACGGCATTACTTCCCCAATACCGGTTATTGGCTAAACAGCAGGGTATCTGCTTAATTCATCATGATGGTGGTCAGGAAGAAGCGCTCTCGCGTTTGCCAGATCTCATAGGCCGTGCAAATGCGGTGATTTGCCCAACAGATTGCGTTAGTCATGCTGCTTATTATCAACTTAAGCGGCATTGCAAACGTACTAAAAAACCGTGTTTATTGTTTAAAGGATCGAGCGTCACTAGTTTTGCAAGAGCGCTGACACAGCTGTCTTCTGAAGAAGTTAATCA
>JAJFJH010000205.1 GCA_021774155.1 Nitrosomonas sp. | reverse complement strand
TCGATGGTATGGGAGCTGCCTTCGAAGGAATGTTTAGTGATCCGGAAGTGCCAACAGATCCCGCAGCAGTGGTCGACCGGCTCGTAGAATTAATCGACATGGCGCCGGGCACACGCCCGTTTCGCAGCGTGGTCGGGGTAGACTTGGGCGTTACCGAACGCAACGCCACCGATGAAGCCCATGAAGGACCGTTCCTGCAAGCGATGGGGATCGAGGAGTTCGTCCGGCTCCGGACGACGTAGTCCGAAGGCCTTCGACACTCACTGCCTCCCGACACGAAACCGAAAGACGCAGTTCATGTTGAGCAGAATGGGCAAAGTAGTCTTCCCAAAAATGTTTTGGCCACAGATTAACACTGATTTGTTTTTTAACCTGGATAATTCATACATCTGTGTATTGAGCACAAGTCCACCAACACTGTCATTCAGGAAGAACCCTTATGAACAGGTCCGTTAGCCTTCGACGGCACGGATTTGACCCGAAAATATCCCTCCAGGATGACAAGAGGGAATCTGTGAATAATGAAGGTTGATAAATGAAACATTGGAATTCTCTGCCTAACAATTCTGCCGGTTCCCCAATTACTCACATGGCGAGTAATTTGCAGAGAATGACAACGAAGTTCATATTTAAGGACGCAAGTGTACCGGCTGGTTCAGATTAGTCCGAATAATGTACAAAAACCACCAACAGAGAGGCTTCCCAGAGGGACGCAGGAATAACATAGAACCATGACGCTACCCAACTTTCACTGAGCGCCTGTCCACTCCGTCAATTCTGATTCTTGGGATGAGCATTGTGCTAACTAACGCCTCCACACGTGTCCTAATTATAATTAATGGCTGATTCTCAATGCAACTTCAAATCCTAGGTAGCCGCATGAACTATGCAAAGCGTCTTTCCGGCATCGTCACTTTCTTGTACTCCAAGTATCCGAGTCCCAAAAGCGCTGGGCAAAGTCTGAAGTTGCCCCTCGCCAACAGTTTTGCAGTGTTCTTGTTTTTCCTGGTGTACAAGCCGTTTGGGCTGGGTCGGCAGGAAATCTATCCTCTTGTCCTGATCAGTTTCGGCTTTGCGGCAACGGCGTTTGTCGTCATAGCTGCTAATGCGTTGTTGCTATTTAGGATTATCAAGAATCTCTTTAGGCAGCATGAGTGGAGAACCTACCATCAGGTGCTGTGGTTGTCCTGGCAGATTACGACGGTGGCCGGCGCCATCCTCTTTTATGTCCACACAGTCGGTCAGGTGCCAATCACTCCGCTCAACTTTCTTCGCGCGCAAACATTTACGCTCCTATTTGCTATCATTCCGATTTCGTTTGGTTTTCTCTCCTATCGCAACCGTATCCTTGAACAACATTCGAGAGACCGGCGTACCGCTGTTGTCCACCTGCGCGGCAATGGCTCGGCACCCAACGATGTTGTGGTGTTACAAAATGAGAGCGGAACAAGCGAAACAAAGGTACCGATCGACGCACTTCTGTATGTATGTTCTGCGGATAACTATGTCGAGATCTGGTGGAGAAAGGACAACCGGCTTGAGAGAGCGTTACTGCGCAACACTTTGCGCGGCGTTCAGCAGGCGGTCGCGTCTCACCCCACCCTTGTTCGTTGTCACAAGTCCTATATCGTGAACATTAAGAACCTGGTGTCACTGGAGGGAAACTCAATGGGTGGCAAGCTTGTTCTTGACGGGGTCGACAAAAAGATCCCGGTATCACGACGGCATGTTGCCAGGCTGAAAGGGCTGTTATAGGGTCCACGGCCCGCCCCCTAACCCTCCGTTTGCTGTTCCCCCCTGAATTTCTGCAGTTCATCCCTAAAATTTGCACCATCGTCTTTTCTGTGCGTAGATTTCGTCGATAACAGTGTAATTATACATACGTGATAGAACAGCCAGTTAGCGGGCTGCGCGATTATTTCATTTCTATGGACACTTCAGAAAGGACCAGCCAATGGTGATGTTAGCAACAGCAATACTCATATGCTTCTCCGCATTTCTCTCAGGCAGTTTCGCGCAAGCCCCGGCCTTCCCGGGAGCCGAAGGCTTCGGATCTGAAACCCCCGGCGGCCGCGGCGGCACCGTCCTGATTGTCGACAAGCTCGCCGACGACGGCAGCGTAGGTACCCTGCGCTGGGCCGTCGATCAACAATTTCCCCGAATCATTGTGTTCCGGGTTAGCGGCGTCATAGAGCTCACCAGGCCCCTTGAAATAGGCGGGCCGCGTAGTGCCTCCTTCGACGGCGACAATCCGCATTCCTATCTAACCATCGCCGGACAGAGTGCGCCGGGCGGCGGGATCCTTCTCACCAATTTCGCGGTTTCCCTGCGCAACGATGTTCACGATGTCGTCATCCGTCATCTGCGGGTGCGTAAGACGCAAGTCCACCGCCCCTTCGGCAGCATCGGCGACGGCATCGAATTCGGCGGCAGCTACAACGTGGTGGTCGACCACTGTTCCGTATCCTGGTTCGTGGATGAAGGGATGAGTATGGAAAGTACGAACCAGCGCATGAACCATGACATTACCGTCCAGAACTGCCTGATCGCGGAAGGGCTGCTTAACGGCGGGCATCCCTCAGGCAAAGCCCACAGTCGTGGCATGATCGCTTCCGACGGCACTTTCCGCGTCTCCATGCACCACAATCTCATGATTTCGAACAATCGGCGCAATCCCAACCTGGGCGGCAACAGTGAGTTGGGGGCCTCCGCCTTTCCTGTCACCGACGTGCGTTTCAATATTGCTTACAATTTTGGAGAAAAAGGCATTCAGTTTAGCCGCGGCGCACAAGCAAATATCGTGGGCAACATCCTGCGCCCCGGGCCGCAAACCGCTGCGGTCCTGCCGCTGGAGGCGGTTGACAAGGATTCCGCCGGAACCCGGGTGTTTTTGAAGGACAATTGTTGGATCACCCGGCTGGGAAGTGATGACGTGGTCAGTTGTCCGGACGACCAATCTGAGCTCATTTTTGCTTCCCGGGGCCTGTTTGCAGAAGTGATCGATACGGCTTTCACGGCGCCGGCGGTCACAGAAATCCCGGACCTTGAAACATACCTACTGAAAAACGCCGGAGCGCTGCCGCATGATCCACCAGATGAAAAATTCGTCAACCATTACCGCGACTTTACCGGCAATCTCGGCGCCGACAGTCTGTCGCAGGACCAGATTACCGTCGTCCCGCCGGAGACAGGAACACCCCCGGTCGACTCTGACCGCGACGGCATGCCTGACGAGTGGGAGCTGGATAACGGTCTCGACCCAAACGACCCGACAGATGCCAACGGCGATCTGAACGGAGATGGATATACTAACATTGAGGCTTATCTGAACAATTTGTCTCCACCCCTGCCAACCGGTCCCGGACA
>JAJFJH010000204.1 GCA_021774155.1 Nitrosomonas sp. | reverse complement strand
TTCGCTTAAGCTGACAATATTAAAATCACCCCCGCTTAATTTTAGTTTTATAACTTCATAGATTCTAATCTTTTCAATTTGTGGTATCCCACGCCCTCTCAAAGCTTTATTTAATTCTACTTCTATGTCTTGAGTTACTCTCACTCCAATTCTTTCCTTAACCCCAACTTTCATATTATTAGGAGGATTGAATATAATCTTACCAATTTTAAGTTGATCTATTTCTTTTTGTAATTCATCGTGCAAATTAAAAGCTGCATCACTAGGACCTCTAATGATTCTATTGTCAGCAGAAATACTACCAGCAGATAACTTTGAGTGGGGCATGCTAAATTTAATACGGTCGATCAAACGACTTGGGCGATAGGCATCATCTAGATTCAAATGTGCCGATTGCAGGAATTTTAATACCAGGCGTTTTTGAAATCTATCAAATTCTCTCAGCTGGTATATCAAATAAGCAACAAAAACAACAAAAATGAGTATGGCTAATGCCATAGCATAAATAATAAAAAATGGATCATCAAACCACGAAAACATAAACATCCCTCACCCTTAAAAACTATTTCTATAGACTTTAAAAAAATTATTTGATGTATTACTAAAACAATCTTCTGAATTTTTTACCCAATACATATGCATTCCAATAACCTATTATACGGATTACTTTCCATTTGTTTTTCTTCTGGTGTTGCCGTACTAAGCTATGCTTCAAATTGTGCTTCCATCTGCTCTATGTTGTCTTCATTAATTTCTTTGTCAAAATGGGTTGTTGCATATACAAGCATCAACAAAGAAGCTATTAAACTGTTACATTGTTTAGTTTTCTTCAGAACGGCCAACCCATTCTTCTACATCAAGATTTCCTTGCATGATCGTGTTTGCGTAAATAAATTCCAAAACATCATCTTCATTAAGCGTTTCCTCGCCGGGTTTCCATCTACCGTTAATTACATCTAAGGAATATTTAAATGAAGCTTGTGCATCGGTACTTATTGCAAATTCACTTTCAGGAAACCTTCCTTGGCATTATATTTACCCATCATCTTGCCCAACATAAATTAAAAATTTTGGTGGTATGTGAGCATATGATAAATTTTCTTCACCATGACACCGCCCCGCCAACAGCTTTACGTTCATGCGATTTGAAGAAATAAATAGAATTACCGTCAATATTCCCCATCCGTAAGAATTAGAAAGTAACTGGTTGTAGACTTACTGCAATATCTATTCTTTTCGCTAAAATAAATTCAAAGCAGTAATGGCAACTCTCTCTGTGGTGAATCAGCCGTTTCTTGTGAAGCGTGGGCAGAGGAAAGCGTACTGACCCGAACCCCAAGTAACCGCAATTTTTTCTCCAATGTCACCCGTCGCAAACATTCTCCCGCCGCACGTCGAATAGCCGCAGGATCAGCCGTATGGGTAGCAAGTGTTATGTCTCTTGTCACCGTATTAAAATCCTCGAATCGCAGCTTAATGCCGATGGTACGACCCACATAACCTTTACGCTGAAGATCGGCTGCTACGCGTGTACATAGCGCGGTGAATACCTCTGACAGGGCAGGGCGGTCATGGAGAGGATGGAGATCTTGTTCAAAAGTGGTTTCTCGACTGATGGATTTTGGCTCGGAGTGGGTGGTGACGGGGCGGTTATCAATGCCATGAGAAACATCATGTAGCCAGGTTGTATAACTGGCACTAAAGTGGTTACGCAGAAAACTCAATTCCGCTTGTGCCAATTCGGCGATGGTGGTGATACCCAATGATTCAAGTTTCTTGCTTGCTTTGGGGCCAATGCCATTGATTTTTCGCACGGCCAACGGCCAAATACGACCAGGGATGTCGGACATGCCAAGAATAGTCATGCCATCGGGTTTATCAAGATCTGAACCAATTTTGGAGAGCAGCTTGTTTGGTGTGATGCCGATAGAGCAGGTGAGTCCAGTGGCTTCAAATACGGCTTGTTTGATACGCTCCGCAAGGACGTGTGTGTCGTCGGGTAAATCAGTGAGGTCGATGTAAATTTCATCAATACCCGTGCCTTCAATCTTAGGCGCAATGCTGGCTACGGCAGCTTTGAAAAGCCGAGAATAATGGCGATAGCTGTCAAAGTCCGTAGGCAGCAGAATCGCATCTGGCGCCAGTTGTGCCGCTTTCATCATGCCCATGGCTGAAAAGACACCCAATGCACGCGCTTCGTAAGTAGACGTGGTAATCACGCCACGACCAACATATTCCCGGAGTTTATAAAAATGTCTGTTGCCATCTGCTAATGTCGTTGGCTGGTGTATCGTGCGTCCACCGATCACAACCGGCAAGCCGCGTAATTCCGGGTAACGTAATAACTCCACGGAGGCGTAGAAAGCATCCATGTCAAGGTGAGCGATGCGGCGTGGTTTTTCGGTCATGATGATATGGCTTGCTCAACGATTCCGTGTTGATCCTTAATTAGCGGCAATGCCATAACAAGGTTTTTTTATGATTCCAACAATTACCATTAAGCACTCCAGCTCTGACTTAAAGCTTCAGCTTGTTTCAAACACAACTCAATCGCCGCATCAGCGCCATCTGGTGGATACTTCCATCTTCTTAAGGCGCGTCTCACCAAGTTGCGTAGTTTAGCGCGCACATTGTCACGCACTTGCTAATCAACCGTTGTGCTTTTACGCAACTGCTCGGTGACATACATGGCCAATTCACGCAGGTTATTATCGCCCAGCTCGCGTACGGCGGACTCATTCTGGATTAAGGCACGATAAAAAGCGATTTCATCAGAATTTAAGCCTAGCTTCTCCGCTTGCGCCAAGTCTTCCTTTATTTCCTTAGCTAAGGCGATTAGCTCTTCAATCACCTGTGCCGTTTCTATGGCGCGGTTATGGTATTTGCGTAATGTTTCCAGAATCCGGTCTGAGTATTTCATCTCAGATACCACATCGGTTTTCATGCGGGCTTTTATTTCGTCTCGCAGCAGTTTCTCTAGCAACTCCATTGCTAAATTTCTCTGCGGTAGATTTTTTATGTCTTCCAGAAACTCATCCGAAAGCAAGCCGATATTGGGTTTATCCAGTCCTACCAAGTCGAATACATCCGTGACACCATCTGCAATAATGGTATTATCGATAATCTGTTTTAAGGCGGTATTTTTATCTTCATCGATGCGGCGTTTATCAATCGTGGTAGATTTAATTATCGCGGCTTTTATTGCTGAAAGAAACGCAATTTCTTTTTTCAGGGGCTCTGCCTCATCCAAAGTGCCGGATAATGTATAGGCTTTGCTGATGGCAGCCATGACATCCAGAAAACGTTTTTTGCCATCTTCTAAACAGAGTATATGGTT
>JAJFJH010000203.1 GCA_021774155.1 Nitrosomonas sp. | reverse complement strand
AGCACCATCAAGATAACATCGGGATGATTAGCCGCAATTGAGTGAGCAATATGTTGCAACATCACCGTCTTGCCAGATTTTGGACTGGCAACTAACAAACCACGCTGCCCTTTACCAATGGGCGCAATTAGGTCAACAATGCGACCCGTCGTATTTTCTTCTGCTTTAATATCGCGCTCGAGCTCTAGTCGCTCGGTCGGGAACAATGGTGTAAGATTTTCAAAAAGAATTTTATTCTTAGAGTTCTCAGGTGGCTCATCATTAACTTTGTCAACTTTTACCAGCGCAAAGTAGCGTTCACCATCCTTAGGTGGACGTATCTCGCCATCAATCGAATCACCCGTATGCAAATTAAAGCGCCTAATTTGGCTAGGTGAGATATAGATATCATCAGGGCCAGCAAGGTAAGACGTATCAGGAGAGCGTAAAAAACCAAAGCCATCCTGTAGTACCTCTAGCGTTCCATGACCATAAATGCTTTCGCCTTTACGTGCCTGATTCTTAAGTAATGCAAAAACCAGGTCCTGTTTTCGCAAACGATTAGCACCATCAATTTCATTATCAATGGCCATTTTAATCAATTCAGTTACATGGAGATTCTTAAGATCAGATAAACGCATGAAAAAGCTCGTAGGTAGGGTAATAAAAAAGAATAATGAACTGAGAAAATACTGGAAGGATAACCGTCGCTTCTGACTAAATAATCATACAGCGCGCCTTTATACTGGCTGCTAAAAAAATAAAATCAATCACCTGTTAAACAATTTAATTATAGGTGGCTATCAATAAATGCTGTTAATTGTGATTTAGAAAGCGCACCAACTTTGGTCGCTTCGATATTACCACCCTTAAACAACATTAATGTAGGAATACCACGAATGCCATATTTCGGAGGCGTTACTTGATTCTCATCAATATTAAGTTTAGCTATTTTTAGGCGGTCACCGTATTCACTAGCGATTTCATCCAGTATCGGCGCAATCTGTTTGCATGGCCCACACCATTCCGCCCAGTAATCGACTAAAACAGGTACGGTTGATTGTAATACTTCAGCGTCAAATGTCGCATCGGTTACGTAATGAATATGCTGACTCATATGATCCTCATAATTAATCTGATAATAGATAGCAACTCAGCCCGAAGATGCCGGCCAATTAGGTTAAAGACTGTTGATTAAGTTGTATCGTGGGATTTTTAAATAGTGATTGCCGTTATGCTATAGAAAAAATTAGCAAAAGGAAAGCGGCAATGCTTTAAAACGTCTTATTTTAACAAAAAAGATTCAAATTCTAATATTTTCTAACGAAATGCGACAACATGATCCGCCTCTAAACGGATGCCAATTTTCTCACCAATGGCATGATTATGGTGGCTAGGTACCACAGACAGCGCCATACTACCACCTGCCAAACGTAGTGTATATAAAATATCCGCGCCGCGAAAAGCCTTATGCTCAACGACAGCTTGTAAAGGGCTAGCATCATCATGCACGATGTCATCAGGTCTTAATAAAACATCTACTTGAGAACCCTGGTCGTACACCTCTAAAACCTCTAGTTTTTCTTGATGAATATTTCCACTTAAAACACCCAATTCAATCTCTATTTGATGTGATTCAAGCACTTTGCCAGGAAGAAATACACCTTGACCGATAAAGTTAGCTACAAAGCGATTAGCTGGACGATGATATAGATTATAAGCCGTGTCCCATTGCTGAATCTCGCCTTGATTCATGACGCCAATTTGGTCCGCCAACGTAAATGCTTCTTGTTGATCATGTGTTACCAGAATAGCCGTAATCTCTTGGTTCTTAAGAATATCGCGTACTTCTAAACTCAAACGTTCACGTAAACTTACATCAAGATTAGAAAAAGGCTCATCTAGCAAAAGCAAATCTGGTCTAGGAGCTAAAGCGCGAGCTAATGCCACCCGTTGTTGCTGACCACCAGAGAGCTCATGAGGAAATTTCTTGGCGACATCAATTAAACCCACAGTTTGCAGTAATTCATCTACACGCGATCGTCGTTCTGCCTTGGCTAATTGATGCAATCCAAAATTAATATTAGCAGTAACATCAAGATGTGGAAATAATGCGTAATCCTGGAAAACCATGCCTATTCTGCGTTTATCAGGCGGCACAGAAAAACTCGCATTACTTACCTCGTTATCATTGATTAGAATTTCACCTGACACAATTGCTTCAAAGCCTGCAATACACCGTAATATTGTTGTTTTTCCACATCCACTGGGTCCCAACAAACAACCAATCTCTCCTTTCTCAAGTATCAGAGACAAATCATTTACCACGGCTTGCTCACCATAACTATGTCTAATATTCTCAAGTTTTAGTAATGGTGTGCTCATGATGTTTTTTCAGTTTGGCGCATAAATAAAATAATAGGAATCAACCCCGCCAGTACAAGCGTTATTGCCGGCAGAGCAGCCTGCTCCCATTCGCCTTCAGATGTCATCTCAAAAATTCTAACGGCTAGCGTATCCCACCCAAAAGGCCGCGTCATCAGCGTGATGGGCATTTCTTTCATTACATCCACAAAGACCAAAGTGGCTGCTGTAAAAATACCCGTTCTTAAAACTGGCAAATGCACTTTTTGCAAAATAGACCAACCACTCAGACCCAGTCCCATGGCAGCCTCATCAATACTACGCGTTACACGCTGCATTGCGCTATCAATAGGAAAGTGACTCACTGCCAAAAAACGCGTTATATATGCGATGAGCATGGTCGCCAACGTGCCCTGAATCAGTAGCCCTGTTTCAATTTCAAACAATTGCATCGCCCAGTCGCTCAATTGGCCATCTAGCCATGCGACTGGAATAAATATACCCACTGCCAACACAGACCCAGGCAATGCATAGCCAAGTGTTGCTACTCGCACCGCCGAGCGTGTCATACCATCAGGATGACGACGTACAGCATAAACCATTAAAACCGCAACCATGCAGGTTAAAAATGCAGCCAATCCAGATAATGATAAAGAATGCCAGAGAAACTCCAAATAACGCTGCTTATCAAAGTCCTGTGCATATGAATCTACGGCCCAAAAACTCAATTGCATCACTGGCAAAATAAATGCAAAAAACAGCACAGATAGAATTAAACTCATAACTACCCAGGTGTGCCAACCAGTTAATTTAATTCGATCAGCATGCTGACTTTTTTTGGTCTCTGCATAACGCATACGCGCGCGAAATTGTTGCTCTAAGAAAATCACAATGAAAACGATAATAATTAGAAGAGACGCTAGCTGAGAAGCGGCAGATAACGAAAACATACTAAACCACGCTTTATAAATGGCAGTGGTAAAAGTATCGTAATTAAACACTGAAACCGCACCAAAATCCGCCAATGTTTCCATTAATGCCAACATAACTCCGCCAACAATCCAAGGACGCGCCATGGGCAAGGCAACGCGAAAAAAACCTTGCCGACGATTTAGACCGAGTGATTGAGCAGCTTCTAATGAGCGTTTACCTTGGGTAAGAAAAGCATTTCGTGCCAGTAAATATACATAGGGATAAAATGCCAATGTCATGATAATAATGACACCCAACGTCCCTCGTATATCAGGAAACCAAGATAGATCTGAATCAAACCAAGTACGTAGCGTTGTTTGAATTGGGCCAGTAAAATCAAAAATACCCAATGCTACAAATGCTGTGACATAAGCTGGAATCGCAAATGGCAGTAACAACGCCCAAGAAAAGAATTGTCGACCTGGAAACTCATATACGGCAGTAAACCAAGCAAGACTCACACCCAGTAGCGTTGTTCCAACAACAACCCCCAACGACAACCAAAAAGTATTAACCAGTAAACCTGGCAATGTTGTTTCTACAAGATGCTGCCAAATATCAGTCTCTGGCGAAAAAAAAGATGAAAAAACAATACCGATGGGTATTAATACAAGTACTGCAACAAAAAAAGCAACTAAACGCCATCCGGTTACTCTTCGATAGCGATTAGATGAAATGTTCTGAGGAAAACCTGGATTTATCGCTTTGTTCTTTGTCGTTACTCCAAATGACTCATCATTCACCGTGCATTACTACCGATAGCCCGCACGATCCATGAGTTTTACCGCAGTAGTTTGAAGCTCACCTGCTTTAACAATATTCATCGGGTTTTGTTTAAAAATTCCCCAAGCAGCAACTGCTGGATCAGTCTCTATTTTAGGATTGACGGGATATTCCATATTGACGTCGGCAAATAGACTTTGTGCTTTCTCAGATGACAAATACTCCAGTAATTTAATCGCTGCCTTTTCATTTTTACTGTATTGAGTAATCCCAGCACCGGAAATATTAACGTGAACACCACTATTATTCTGATTAGGCCAGAAAATGGCCAATGGTAGATTAGGATTTTTTTCCATCAAGCGACCATAATAGTAGGTGTTCACCAACGTCACATCGCAACGCCCCGCCGCCACAAACTCCATGGCACGCGTATCATCAGACAAAGGGTCTGTAGCAAGGTTTGCAATCCAGCCCCGCACAATTTTCTCGCTCTCCGCTTCACCATGCTCAGCAATCATCATGGCCACTAATGACTGGTTATAGACTTTCTTAGATGTACGCAAACACAAGCGCTTCCTCCACTTCACATCAGCCAGGTCTTCATAAGTCGACAGATCGGCTGGGGCTATTTTCTTGATGTTATAAACTATTGTTCGGGCACGAATAGACAAGCCAAACCATGCGCTCTCAGGATCTCGCAAATGGGCAGGAATATTTTTTGATAACACGTCTGAATTAACTGATTTTAAGAGTCCCGCACGTGCTGCTTCCCACAAATTACCCGCGTCTGCTGTAATCAGCATATCCGCCGGTGTATTTTTTCCTTCTGCTTTGAGCCGAGCAAGTAACGCACCTTCTTTATCAGTCGTATATTTCACCCGAATCCCTGTATCTTTAGTAAACGCATCAAACATGGGCTTTATCAGCTGTTCTATTCTTGCCGAATATACAACCACCTGCTCTGCATAAGCCGCATTGATAACAAATAGAGAATTAAAGAAAAATAGGACTACAAGGACATGACTAACTTTACGTTTTAACATTACAAAACTTCCAGGCACAAGAAATATAAGGGACAATCAAAATTGAACAATGACTATAATACGAATAAGAATAATTATCAATTAAATACACACTAAAAACCAAGCATCTATCGTTTACTCCATTGGTAGTAAGTATTTTTAATTTTGTGAAATCAAACTGACACGCCCAACCATGGGTAGTTTAATCGCCATTGGAGTTGGATCGACACCAAAGGTAAGACCCAATAGGTTGAGTTCAATACCTTCAACCTGGCTGATCAAAATACCCAAAACTCCATATAGTGATAGTTGAAAACCACGCCCACTGGGCGCTGAATCAAACAACTGATGGCCTAGGAAATCCTTACCAATTGCGGTGGGCGGCAAATCAAGTTCAAGTTCAGGAACAGATCGTGAAACCCAGGCAGTGAATGTATTTGAATTTGGGCCAGGCCATACCGAGTATGTTCTCTTATAAGGGTAATCACGTGCCGCTTTTTCAATACGTGTTATCAACTCATCAACCCCTTCCCCCCGTCTATCAGCTAATACTTCAGGCATACTGCCAAACCAACGACTATCCGGCGGATTGTTATGACTAACCAACACCCGTCGATTCCGTCGTAGTCGCCAACCAATAACTTCATAAACCGTAAAGGCCGTCGCATATGAAGGCTTAACTGCTATCCATGTATGAATACCAAAATAACCACGCCAACTATAAGCACGCGCACCATAAACCTGAATGACCGCCTCGGGTGTTACTGCCGGGTCAGGCGCAATTCCAGCAGATTCACGACTAGCAGTACGCCAACTCTTCGCTTCAGCATGGTCAATAAATACGGCCAAACATACGATAATGATTGCAACAGAAATACAAAGACAACGAGGATATGGCACAAACCACCTATTTCTTAATTATTAGAGTAGATGATGTATACCTTGAACTGAGCAATCAGTCATTATCTATCTCAGATAATGCGATCATTGCATGACGATGAACGATGTCAGGTTGGTATGGATGGTTTAGCTTATTATAGAGGGCTTGAATCTTTTGCACATAATCTTCTGTTTCTGGATAGGGCGGAATACCTTGGTGTCTTTCTACCGCACCTTCTCCTGCATTATAAGCTGCCGCAACAAGGGTTACATCACCTTTAAAGAATGCCAACAACCAGCGTAGGTAGGACATACCTCCTCTAATATTTTCTTCCGCATCAAATGCATCTTTAACTTGAAAGCGCTCTGCCGTTGCTGGAATAAGCTGCATCAAACCTTGGGCATTTTTAGGTGATACCGCTTGCACGTTAAATGCAGACTCAACTGAAATAATGGCAAATACTAATGCAGGGTCAACATCATATTGCGGCGCCAACTCATTGACTAAACTATATATATTGTCATCCGTAAGCTTAAGCCAGTAATCAGGCTCTAAATTATAATCATTGGTATTAATCTGCAAACAGATAGGCAATTCCGGTTCTGACGAAACATGGATATAGCGCATCATATTTTGAGCATGGCCATGACCTTGTTCAGCTGCCATCGCGAATAGCTTCGCCGCAATACCGTCGTCTCTTGGAACACCACGCCCGTTGGCATACATCCATCCAAGCGCATATTGCGCCTCAGCATGACCCAGTTTTGCTGCCTGGCAATACAGTTCAACAGCTTCTTTTTTGTCCTGCGGAATTCCTTCTGCATGTTCATATTGAACCGCCAACATATACAGTGCATTGGCACCATCAGACTCCATATTTAACTCAGAAATATCTGCTACAAACTTGTTATTATCAGCCATGATGCCGGTAGTTAATACCGCACCAAACATCAACACTAACAATTTCAATAATTTTGCTAAATTCATCATTATTTATTATGTCTCTTTAATTAGCCATTGACTAAATATTATTAATATATCAACCAAAGAAAATTGCTGATTTTAGCGCTACTGTATAACAAGCAACTATTATGCCAATAAATATAATTTAATAAAAAATCATTTATATCAAACAGTTGACTTATCGCATTATAACAAACGAATAAAGGCTATCCTACCAGTGTAAAGTATTCCGACAAAGACAATCAAGACCTCTATGGAAGAAAATCCACACACTAAAAAAGGTAAATATTATAGAAACTGACAATCCCGCTTGGGATTAAGCGTATTTGATGTATGGAGGCGGGAGTCGGAATCGAACCGGCGTTGACGGCTTTGCAGGCCGCTGCATAACCACTCTGCCATCCCGCCATTACTTCAATCTTGGTGATTAAGTTGAGTGAGGAAAATCCAACTGCTTTAATAAAAATTTGGAGCGGGAAACGAGACTCGAACTCGCGACCCCAACCTTGGCAAGGTTGTGCTCTACCAACTGAGCTATTCCCGCATCAAACATTTCATACGCATTTAATACCTGCGTCGAAATAAAGCACGGATTATAGAGATGCTGATATTTTTGTCAAGACAAGACGTAATGATATGCTGTTTATGTTTTGCTCAATCTTCTTTTAGTGCTTGAGGAATCGCAGCCTTTAGGTAATAGACCATTGACCACAAGGTTAAAATTGCGGCGACATAAATAAACCAGGTACCAATCTCATGCGCATTAAAATGTTCACCAATATTGTCATGATAGAGCAGCAAAGGAATAGCGATCATCTGCGACGCAGTTTTTATTTTCCCAAGAAAAGAAACGGCAACACTCTTAGATTTACCAATCTGCGCCATCCATTCTCGTAACGCCGACACGGTTATTTCACGCCCAATAATAATTAAAGCAATCGGCGCGCCTAACCTATCCAGATAAACTAAAACAATTAATGCAGCAGTTACCATTAACTTATCAGCAACCGGATCAAGAAATGCACCAAACTCCGACATTTGGTCAAGCGCGCGTGCAAGATAGCCGTCTAACCAATCAGTAATCGCAGCACCTGCAAAAATAATGGTAGCAACAAGATTCTGATTCTCTGGAGACATAACCGTAGGTGGCAAATAAAAAATACCAACGAACAATGGAATCGCAATGATTCTCATCCAAGTCAACAGATTAGGGAGATTATAGACCATGGAATTTTGGAACAAATAGTTGTTTTGAACAAATCATCGAACTTTGACCAGATTAATCAAACAGCACCATTTTGCAAGCTGTTCAAAAAAATTTAAAGTACGAATATTCATTCAACTTTTTAACTAGACACAAATAAACAGATTTATAACGAGCAAACTGAATTTAATGTAATTCTTTGTAAATCTTCTCAGCCAGCGCACGGCTAACACCCCCAGTTTGTTGCAATTCTTCAATACTAGCAGTTAAAACACCTTTCAATCCACCAAATCGCTCTAACAGAGCCTGTCGTCGTTTAGTACCCACACCGCCAATATCTTCCAAACTTGAGTTTGTTCGCGCTTTTCCGCGTCGCTTACGATGACCCTGGATCGCAAATCGATGCGCCTCATCACGAATCTGTTGAATAAGATGTAAACCAGCATGATCAGAGGGTAATTGTAACGATTTTTTCATATTTGGGAAAACCAATTGTTCTAAACCTGGTTTACGAGTTTCCCCTTTGGCTACCCCCAACAATAACGACTCATTCAAACCCAACTCAACGATCACCTCTAACGCAGCACTTATTTGCCCCTTACCTCCGTCGATCAAAATTAAATCGGGCAGCTTACCCTCACCCTCAGCAATTTTCTGATACCGCCGTGTCAGCGCATCTCGCATAGCAGCATAGTCATCCCCAGGGGTAATGCCACTGATGTTAAATCGTCGATATTCACCGTTACGCATCGCAAAATTATCATAAACAACACACGAGGCCACTGTCGCTTCGCCTTGTGTATGACTAATATCAAAACATTCAATACGTGCAAGACCGGGCATATTCAATGCCTGCTGCAATGCTTGCAAGCGTTCTTCCTGGCTGGCCTGACGATTTAACATTTGTTTTAACGCAAGCCTGGCATTCTCAGCTGCCATTTCCAGCCAAATCCGGCGCTCTCCTGTTGGCTTCAGGTTAATCATCACTTTATGACCCGACTGTTCAGTCAAAAGTGTTTGCAACGCAGTTTTATGAATTTTTTCGCCAACAATAATGAGATGCGGCGTGCTTCGATTCAGATAGTGCTGCGCGAGAAATGCCTCTACAACGGCCGACGGTCCGTATCCAGCTGCATTTTGCGGAAAAAAACTTTTGTCACCTAAATGTCGGCCACCTCTAACCATAGCTAGGTTGACACAAGGCTTACCACTGCCTTCGCTAAATGCCGAGCAAGCGACAATATCAGCATCCAACGCTTTGCCACTATCAACAAATTGTTTTTCTCTGATTTTTCGTAACGCTTGAATTTGGTCACGAAATAAAGCCGCTTGTTCATAGGCTTGCTGACTAGCTGCAGCTTGCATCTTTCTTGAGATGCTATTAACCACTTCAGTTTGCTTTCCGTACAAGAAAAGCGCAGCATTTTTCACATCTTCAGCATAAGCTTGTGCAGAAACATGATTCACACAAGCACCGCTACAACGTTTGATTTGATACAACAGGCAAGGTCGGCTGCGGTTGCTAAACACGCTGTCTTCGCAAGTGCGAAGACGAAATACTTTTTGTAATAACTGAATACTTTCTCGGACAATACCAACATTTGGAAACGGCCCAAAATATTGATGCTTCTTATCCAAGATACCTCGATAAAACCCAAGCCGAGGATAATCATGTCCACTCAACATAATATACGGATAGGTCTTATCGTCTCTAAATAATATGTTATAGCGAGGACTTAAGCATTTTATTAGATTATTTTCTAGTAATAACGCCTCAGCTTCTGAACGCGTCACAGTTGTTTCTATTCCCGCCACATGAGACAGCATTAATTTTGTGCGGGGCGCTAGATTCGTTTTCTGAAAATAAGAAGAAACACGCTTTTTAAGCTCAATCGCTTTGCCGACGTAAATAACCTCTCCCGCCGCATCTAACATACGATAAACTCCCGGCTGTAGCGGCAAATTTTGGCAGAAATCTTTCGCGTTAAACGCTAATTCCTTCAAATGATTTAGTCCTTTTTACCCAATAAATTGCCACCAACAGCCCAGTTCTCCCGAGGTACTTCGTCAAATGTTATGTAAGTAGCAGACTTGGGCTTATTAATCACTCGCTCTAAGGTAGCGCTAATTTCCTCTGCAATTTTTTCTTTCTGTTCATAGGTAATCGTTCCGGCGACACGCACATTCACATAAGGCATTTATATTTTCTCCTGGTCTATCTGGTCTTTTTTAATTCGCTCAAAAACCTGTTCAAACATTTCCGTCGTCAAACGCTTGGTTTGTGTATTGTAACGACTGCAATGATAGCTGTCATAGAGTATCAAACCATTGGGCAAAGCATGAACCGCACCATGACCAAACGGGAAGTCTTTCAACTTTAATTTCAAGGCCCTCAGTGCGGCTTGATGTGCGACCGTTCCCAACACCAGCAATACTTTTCCGCCTGCAGTGATAAAACCATCAATTTCAGCTACAAGATATGGCCCACACTGACGAACCTCGTCTGGTTTGGGCTTGTTTTCAGGCGGTAAACACTTAACCGCATTGGTAATGCGACATCCACTCAGCACCAAACCATCATCAGCTGAGACAGACTCATGGTGGCTCGATAACCCAAATTTATGTAATGTTTGATACAACAAAATGCCTGCATAATCGCCGGTAAATGGCCTACCCGTCCGGTTGGCTCCATGCATTCCAGGGGCCAAACCAACGATTAATAATCTTGCTTTCACATCGCCAAAAGCGGGAACAGGTTTTGCGTAATAATCTGGATGGCGCATTTTAACAGTATCCAAAAAATCTGCTAATCGATCGCATTGACGACAATCCATTAATTGCATGGGCAACATGAAACGCTCTCCTTTTATAGTAGAATAACAAACTAACCCGTTATCAAAACTCCGATAACAAAAACCAGTCAATGACAAATTTCTTATTTCAATAATTCAAGATTAAATTGTGTGCAATACCTGTGACAAAAACACCTATTCATTATTTTTTTATATGCAGGCCGCTACTATTCTTGATTCTTATTACGCTAAATATTCAACCGGTCTCAGCGCAATTATCACTCATCAAACCATTGTTTGATGGAGACCACCCATCCAAAATCACTTTCTCGGCACCGGATTCAATTAAAGAATTAATTAGCAATCATTTTAAACTACCCGATGCACCACTGATTGATCAAACAGCACAACACATTTTCATTCGACGAGCTAAACGAGAGATCAATGGCCTTTTGGCAACTGAAGGTTATTTCACACCAACCATAACACTAAACCATAGCTCATCCGAAGACATAGAAATGCTAGAAGTTGTTGTCAAGCCGGGACCTCGATCACTTGTCAGTGGTGTGACCATTGAATTTCAGGGCGAACTCGCAATTCATGATGAGAAAAAACAAAAACGAATCAAAAAACTACGTAAAGCATGGTTATTGAAATCAGGTGCGCCTTTTCGCTCTTCAGATTGGGAAGAAGCCAAAGCACAGCTGTTGTCTGATATTCGTCATAGAGACTACGCCTCAGCGGAAATTATCGATAGCCAAGCGACTGTAGATCCCGACACCCAGCGCGTACAATTAACCGTTGTGGTTGATTCTGGCCCAGCCTTTTATTTTGGAGATATAGTCGTTACCGGTCTAGATCGTTATCAACAAACTGAGATAAAAAACTTCGCACCCTTTAAACCGGGTGATGCTTATCGTAGAAATTTACTATCTTACTTTCAAACCACTATACAAAAGATTCCTCACTTTAGCTCGGTCTCCGTTAGTATTGATTCAAATAGATCCAAACACAAAGCTGCGCCCATTCTCGTACAACTTAGTGAAAACAAATCAAAGCGTATTGCATTAGGTGCAGGTTACAGTTCAAACAATGGCGGACGAGGAGAGATCAATTTTAGTAATTATAATTTTCTTGATCGTGCATTAAATCTAAATTCCACGCTACGTTTAGAACAAAAACGACAGACTTTCTTCGCTGGCATTGATACCTTACTTAATGAAAATAACATCCAATATTCTTTAGGAACACGCCTACAAAGAACAGACATTGAAGACTTGGAAACCATTAATCAACGGGTAAATCTGACACGAAGTTTTGTAACTAGAGATACCCAACGACAACTTGATTTGATTTGGCAACGAGAAGAAAAACGCCCCGCTGGCGGCTTCAGTCAAACCATTAAAGCCTTGGCATTGGACTGGTACTGGCGTAAATATAAAGTCGACGATCAGCTGAATGTTCGACAGGGCAGTATTTCAGAAATCCGAATTGGTGGTGCCAGTCAGCAGATTTTATCAGACCAAGATTTTTTACGTACTTATGCACGTCAGCAATTCTGGTGGCCTGTTGGCAAACGTGATGTTCTGTTCATACGCGGCGAGGCAGGCTTTACTCTGGCTGACTCTCGCTTCGGTATTCCACAGGAATATTTATTTCGCGCTGGTGGCATTCATTCTGTGCGTGGTTATGATTTCATGAGTTTAGGTGTACGTGAGGGCGATGCAATCGTAGGTGGCCGCGTAATGGCAACGAGCACCATAGAGTATACCCATTGGCTATTCGAGAAATGGGGGGGCGCAGTGTTTACCGATATCGGTAGCGCCGCTGACAGCTGGGAAAAATTTAACCCGTCCGTTGGTTATGGTACAGGCTTACGCTGGCGTAGCCCAGCTGGGCCATTAGCGCTGGATTTAGCTAGAGGGCATGAAACCGGTGTTTTTCGCTTTCATTTCTCAATTGCGGTTGCTTTTTAATGACGACAAACTTAAAAATACAAAAATTATTTCGCTGGTTTTTAGCTGTTTTGATGGCTATTACCTTTGCTGCAACGGCGCTTAGCACCTGGGTATTAACCACAACGCCCGGCTTGCAATGGCTGTTGTCAACCACATCAACAATGACATCAGGAAACGTACAATTTGAAGGTGTTAGTGGCACATTCAGCTCAATACGCATTCAATCGACACATATTATTAGTGAGGACAAACGATTCAAATTCAATGAATTTGCGCTCGATTGGCAGCCGAGCGCATTGTTTTCAAAGCACCTATTTGTTAGCCAATTATCAACACAAGCCATAGAAATACTGTCTCCACCCTCCTCAGACCCCTTAACGTTACCTGAAGGTTTGGATTTACCGCTTTCATTATCGATCCAACGTATCAATGTCGCTTCTCTACGTATATTCTCCAAAGAAACAAGTGAAGCTGATTTCGTTCTAAGTAACTTAAGTGCCGCACTAGAAAGTGACAGTCAACAGCATCATCTATCTCATCTCAATTTTGATTCAGACTATGGGTTATTCAGCGCTTCAGCTCGTCTAGATGGAACGAAACCGTTTAGCCTAAATGCCCAAGCAAAACTCGTCGGATTAACCCATATTGCGGAGAAGCCACTATCGAAAACCAGCATCAGTACGACAATTAGCGGTGATATGTCTCAACTTAATTTGGACATTCAGGCCGCAGGCGAAACACTCAATGGCCAAGGTCATATTGTGTTACAGCCTTTTGCTGCATTGCCTATTTCCGCCTTGCATCTATCAATTGATGAATTCAATCCAAACGATTTCTCATCTGTTGCACCCAGCGCAGCTCTTTTGCTATCGATTGATTTACAGGAAGATTACGAGAAACAATTAGCAGGCAATTTACTGATCCAGAATAAATTAGCAAAATCGTTAGATCAAGGTGGCATACCCCTGCGTGAAATTAAAACACAACTCAAACTCACGCAAGAGTTACAACAGTTTGAGAATTTATCATTACGCTTGATTGACGACGGAATAATCTCTGGAAACCTTTCCTGGGATAACGCTCAATCCTTGGGATCAGCCAATTTGGATGTAGTGCAACTGAACCCACATGCTTTGGATAATCGAATGCAAGCCGCACGAATCATGGGGCATATTAAGCTAACGGGTGATACGGAAAAACAGCATGGCATTGTGTCACTTGAAGATGAAACGTTCAATTTAAAGGCTCAACTAACGCACACGACCAAAGCCATCGCACTGCAAAATATTAACCTTCGACGTAATCAATCGGAACTGGCCGGGCAAGGAGAGATGAGTTTTGATGGCCAGCAATTATTTGATTTTCGTGGCCAATTAAAACATTTCAATTTTGCTGATTTTATTCAATCACCTGAATCGGATCTCAATGCACAACTTAGGATATCCGGTAAATTAGATCCTCACCCAAGTGGATCATTCAACTTTAAGCTCGAAAACAGCCAATTCGCCGGCCATCCGGTTACAGGCCAAGGTGACATTGAGTTCGACAATACCAACCACGCAAAAACTGACCTAGCCTTCTCAATTGGCTCAAATCATCTTCGCAGCCATGGCGCTTTCGGCGCACCAAAAGATCGAATGCAGCTGGACATCACAGCGCCAGCGCTGGAGCAAATTGGTTATGGTATTAGCGGATCTCTCCATTTACAGGCAAAATTTGGCGGTTCTATCACGTCACCATCGCTACAGCTTGACCTCACAGGCGATAATTTACTACTACCTGGCGAGCATCAATTGAGCCACATCAATGCTCAAGGAAACCTACAAGACCAGGCTGTTAAATTTAATTTACAGGCAGATAATTACCAAAAATCCAAGAAAACACAGGCAGAACAGCTAACAGTTGTCATTGATGGCATACAGTCAAACCACCTCATTCAAACGCAATTGCAAGTCAATGAAGACATGCAAGTCGCATTACAAGCTTCCGGTGGATTACACAAAACAAATAAAACAACGCCAACATATTATTGGGCTGGCACCTTATCTAAACTGTCCGCAACAGGCCCACACCCCGTTAATTTATTAGCGGCAACAACGCTTGAGGTAGGTGCCGAGCATGTCAATTTAGACACCACGAATTTATCAATAGGCGGTGGTGAAGCCACCATAAACAACACGCAATGGACACCTCAACAGTGGCAAAGTAATGGTCGATTTACTGGCGTCGCTGTGCACCCTGGCAGCAACACTGAAGACAGCCTGGAATCATTACAATTAGGCGGCGAATGGCATATCACAGCGGCCAAACAATTAAATGGACAGTTACATATTACCCGCGAAAAAGGAGATTGGGTTATACCGGGAGAGCTGCCCTTTCCTCTGGGTCTTGAACAACTACAACTCACTGCCCAGGCAAACAATAGCATCTTAAGTGGAGAGATACATGTACAAGGCAAACACATAGGTAAAACTCACGCCAACATCAACCTTCCTGTCACCCTAACGGATTCCAATTGGGCCATCTTACCCAGTGCTGCATTGGATGGCCAGATAGAAATCCATATGAACGATATCTCATCTATTGGACCATTAATTGATGACAATATTGAAAGTAACGGACGACTGGATATACAGGCAAAACTTGGCGGTACGTTCGGAGACCCCCAGTTCCAAGGATCCGTTCAAGGCACTGATTTAGCATTAGCGCTACTAGATCAAGGCTTGCAGCTACAACAAGGGAAACTGGACGCTCAATTTGATCACGCTGCATTACATATCAACACATTCAATTTTACGGCGCCTTTTATTCCTTTTCCCAGTGACCGCCTATTGATGAAAGTCAATGTCCCAGAAAAACCTGGCAGCTTAAAGATATCCGGTAATATTGGATTAATAGGTAATGACACCGATCTTAAAATTGAACTCGATCACCTCCCAATAGCGCTTCAATCACAACATTGGATTGTTGCTTCTGGTAGTGGCCAAGCCAAATTCAGCGATAATACACTGACGCTAATCAGCAACATTAAGGCAGACGCAGGCTTTCTAATACGACCACCAAGCAATCGCCCACAATTATCTAATGACATTGCAATAAACGGACAATCATCACAAACCACGCAGGATCTCAGCATCAATTTAGATGCAACCATTGACCTTGGCAAACATTTTTATATACGTGCTGCGGGTCTTGAAGGCCGCCTAATCGGCGGATTACTTTTAAAAACAAACGACAAAAATAACCTAACGGCAACCGGTTCAATTGCGACTCGCGAAGCAAAATACCAGGCTTACGGGCAACAATTGACTGTTGAGCGTGGCGTTGTAAATTTTAGTGGGCCACTCGATGATCCCGGGTTAAATATTTTAGCTATGCGCAATGATGTTGAGGTCAAAGCTGGTGTTGAGATCTTAGGTTCTGTACGCCGCCCTGCTATCAAATTAGTGTCTACTCCCGAAGTATCTGAAGCGGAAAAGCTTTCCTGGATTGTTTTTGGACGTTCATTAAACTCAGGCGGTATCGATACATCACTTTTACTCTCTGCAGCCACTTCAATTTTGGGCGGGCAATCGTCAGGTGAAGGACTCACGCAACAGTTAAGTCAAGCACTGGGGGTCGATGAGATATCCGTAAGGCAAGCAAGTGACGGCAACCCATTAACCAGCCAAATTGGTACCATCGGGAAACGCATTTCTTCACGCGCCTATCTAAGCTACGAACGCGGACTCACGACTGCAAACATTGGCATTACAAAACTTACTTACGAACTAACGCCTAAAGTAAATGTTGTGACCCAAGCAGGCTTAGATAGCGCAGTTGATGTATTTTATATTTTTCAGTTTGATTGATATAAGAGGTAATTAATACCAAGTTCTAATCCTAAAGTTCTCGGTTGGATGGTGTTTAGAGTGCGTTGTTGTTGCTGCTTTTTGGCAAAACGCAATGAGGCGTAATAACGAGTTATTGCAACGAATTTCAACAAGCAAAAAGGGAATGTCTTTAATATAGGCTAACCAGTCTTAAAATTCGTTCTAAATTTGAAACAGTTAACTTTAAAGTTTAGAGTTCCAATTATTCTTTATTGCAATTAACTCTGGTAGAATATTCTTAAATATTTTCTCTAAGCGTGGATCAAAGTGCGCCCCCGCTCCTTTTTCTATCTCCGCAACGGCATCTTCAATTGACCAAACCTCTTTATAAGTCCGCTTCATGGTCAATGCATCAAAAACATCTGCAATGGCAATGATT
>JAJFJH010000202.1 GCA_021774155.1 Nitrosomonas sp. | reverse complement strand
ATTATATTTAATCTATTGATTATATTATCATAATTAATTTGGCATGAATTCTGCTTAAGTCTCAGTGTATTTATATTTGTATATTTAATAAACTAAACGGGAACTCAATTTATGTCTAAAGCTAACGTAGCTGAGCAATATATGCTTGAACTCATCAATGCCGCACGCGCCCAGGCTGGCGTGCAACCACTTGCCTTTGACGGTGAGCTGAACGAAACATCTGAAGATCACAGCAGTTGGATGCTCTCAACCAATAATTTTTCTCATGTCGGTGTAGGTGGATCGAATCCCGGCGACCGTATGGAGGCAGCGGGTTATGATTTCTCAGGCAATTGGACTTGGGGGGAAAACATTGCTTGGAAGAGCTTCAATGGAACTGTGAATATCCAAGCTGAAGTGCAACAATTACACACTAACCTGATGAACTCCCCGGGCCATCGTGCGAACTTGTTGAAGAGCGACTTTCGCGAAATCGGCGTGGGTGTAGAAACCGGAAAGTTTGAAAATTATAACGCTGCAATGGTGACACAGAACTTTGCTCGTACGGCATCAAATTTCTTTTTGACGGGTGTCGCCTTTAACGATCAGGACAATGATAATCGTTATGATGTTGGAGAAGGATTTGACAATGTAACAGTGAGCGCCAAAAATAATGCAACCGGTTCGGTCGTTACGACGACGACAAATGTCGGCGGTGGTTACGATTTGGAGCTCGCCAACGGCAGCTATACGGTGAGTTTTTCCGGTAGTGACTTAACCACAACCAACTTGCAAGCCAATATTAATAGCAAGAATGTGAAGCTGGATCTTGTCAATCCGGACAATGGCGGCACGCCAACGCCAACGCCAACGCCAACGCCAACACCAACACCAACACCAACACCAACGCCAGAGCCAACACCAGAACCAACTCCATTACCGACCCCGGAACCCACGCCGCAACCAACCCCGGAACCAACGCCAGAGCCCCAGCTTAATACGATCACCGGCACTTCTAGATCAGATTTTTTACGAGGAACTTCTGAGGATGACGAAATCCTGGGTCTTGACGGCAGAGACAGGCTGTTTGGTTCTAATGGAAATGATGAAATTAATGGTGGCAGAGGTAGCGATATAATTTACGGTGGTGCGGATGCTGATATTTTGACTGGTGGAACAGGTCGCGATTATTTTGTTTTTAATACGCCCTTTGATAATACAGTCGATACAATTGTCGATTTCTCAGGAAGAGATGATTTCATTGTCCTTGAGAATGCCGTCTTTACCGGTCTCAATAGAGGCAGATTAGATGCTTCGGCTTTCCATATCGGTGCAGAAGCGCACGACACCACTGACCATATCATTTATAACTCAGAAACTGGTGCGCTCTACTTTGACGCAGATGCTGCAGGCGGGTCAGATGCAATACAATTCGCCGAGTTAACGTCCGGACTTACACTCAACAATACAGATTTTTACATTTTCTGATTACAGCGGTGATGATTTGAGTTGCATTACACAGGCAGATCATCACCTCCTGTTCGATTATGTAAGACTCTCAAGAAGTTTCTGGTGCAGGCTAACGTTAGTGTCACTAGCTGCAGGTAAAGTAGGTGCTTCTAAAAAACTTGATTTTTAATGAGCCAATGCGGACACAGAATAAAGTATTAATCCTATTGGTGGACATTTCCGGCAGTTGCGAAAATAATAAACCGAAAAATTATTTTTAGTTGTTTGAGTTTGTGCCTTAAAAGAGTAGCTGCAATTAATGCACCCTAGCTGCTAATTGCAGTAATTTTGAACTGATGTCTAATCCTGACCTGCGCGCAGCTTCCAAATTAATTTCAAAAACAATTTTTTCATTTGCTATGCTCATATTAATTGCAACACCCTGAGAGATAGCATCCATATTATTTGCTAGTGTGAGAACAGGTTTATCCTGTAGCTCCTTCAAAATATTTGGCAAATTGTTACCAATCGATTTAGAGAAGAAAATAGCCTGACACGCCTTTAATTTTTTAGAGTCATTAATGTGCTCTACTTTAATACGGCGGCTATTAACGGGCCTTCCTTGTAATTTATTAATTGCATCACCAAAATGATTTTCTCCATATACACAGAGATTTATAGTTTTAGCAGTATTGTCGGGCCATTGTGTAAATGCAATAAAGTTATAAATAAAGGCTACCTTTACTTGATATTCTATTTGATCGTTGGCAACAGCTACTGATGATGAAGCCAATATGGCAAAACCCAGACATAAAACCAATAAAGAGCTAAAGATAACTCGCTTCAATAAAGTATCTGATAGTCCGAATCGACGAGCATGCCCGTATATTGCCATTAGAATTGCCACCGTGCCCCAACATAAATTCCTCGCGGTATAAGCCCTGGAGCTGTAGGAATAATTTCGGAGTCAAATTCCCGGTGATTTTTGCTGAATAAATTCTGACCTACGAGAAATAATTCAACATTCTTGATTGGCTTATAGGCCACTTTCGCATCCATCGTGACATAGTCTGGAATATTATAAAGTGCAACTTTACTGGTATAACGCAGCCAAAGATTAAGCTGCAATTTTTCTGAAATATCGTAGTTTGAACGAAGTGAAAATTGATGCTGCGGGCTAATCTTAGCAGCGTCTCCTGTTGCCGGATCAAGATTCTTAAACTGTTCATTCGAGGAAATATGCATCTCAAGATAGTTGTAGTTACCTTGCAGACGCCATCTATCCAGGGGCTTCCAATCAGCTGACACTTCAAACCCATAAGTTAAAGCAGACGCCTTGTTGTTAGGTAATATGGGTAGAATAAATTGTTGCGGCAAACCTGAGCTTAGCGCCAATGCACCAAAACTAAAATCACGTAACTGACTATAATCATTGACAAACCCCGCAATATCTATAGATGCGCGGTCAGAAAATTGATGCCGATATCCCAGTTCATAAGCAATTAATTTCTCCGAATTCATACTATTAAGACCCTGAAAAAATGCCTGGACAGGAATATCTCCAAAACTAACAGAGCCTGATTTCGATGTGATATGAGCGTCGCGTTCTAGACGGGAAGGTGTTCTTACAGCGCGTGCGACTGCCATCCAGACTGAATTCTCAGTGTTTGGGGTCCACATTAAACGTGCATTGGGCTGCACTTCAAAACCTGTAAAATTATTATGATCTAGTCGACTGCCTAGCGATAACAGCAGTTGACTGGGTATCAGTGTAATTTCGTCACGAACAAATAGGCTATAGAAGTGGTCGGACCTTTGTTGCGGACTAAAAGTCACTATATCTGTATTGAAAATTTTATTACTATTCAGTCTATAATGTGCCCCCCAGATAATGTCATGTCTTTCAGATAAGGGGAATCGATGTTGAAAATCAATATCAACACTTTGAGATTCATTTCTATAGTAGGGACGTATCTTAAAATCATTTCTATCATATGAAGCTTGCAATAGGAGCGAGGATTGCTCGGAAAAAGTGCGGTCCCATCGAAAACGCATATATCCACCATCATGGTGTCCACGATTTTTAGTAGCTGTATCAGGTATATCTAAAGTACTTGTAGATAATGTATGTCCAACGGAATTATAGAAAACCTCCCCATGCAGGGTGAGCTCATCAATTCCACTTGTATGGTCTAAACGAATACCTCCTCGTGAAGAATGCCATTGGTCATTTTGATTAAAGCCTGATATAGATTTCGTATTGTCTCTGGTAAATACCTTAGCGTAGACTCGGAATGGCGTCTGTTCATTGATTTTTCCACCATAGCGCGCACCAAAAAACCCATGCTCAAAACTACCGCCACCTGCGGTGAGTAATGTGCCTTGTGTATCGGAGGCTTTCTTGGTAATGATATTAATAATTCCATTCATCGCATTAGTTCCCCACACGGTAGCAGCAGGTCCGCGAATGACTTCGATACGGTCAATATCTTCTATAAGTGTATCCTGCTGCACCCATAGTGCACCGGCAATCAAAGGGGAGTAGTCACTGCGACCATCTACTAAAACCTGCACTTTGCTCGAGGAAAACCCATTAAAGCCACGTATACTGATGGCCCATGTGTCCGTACCTATTCGCCCAACTTGGACGCCTGGCGCCATACGTAATGCTTCCGGAATACTGGTGACACCAGACCGACGTATATCTTCTTGTGTAATGACAAAAATGGCTGAGGCTACTTCGGTAAGCTTCTGTGAGCGCCTGGATACTGAGGTGACATTGACTACCTTAACATTCATCAGCTCTTCGATACTTAAACTCAGAAACTGATTGTCAACTGACTTGTTCTCAGCAACAGAAGAATTTATAAAACAGCACAGCATGACGAAGATCAAAAATCTTACAACCAAATTCTTCGGATAAATTTGCTTTAGGCACATACGCGTAAGAAGCAATCTAGTGCGCCAGCTAGGCTGCGCTTCTCGATTGCTTTTAATTAAAAATGCCATTGTGTACCCACAAAAATTCCGCGCGGAATCCGCCCGAGTATTGACGAGATCGTATCGGATACGAGTTCCCAGTGATTTTGACTCAGCAGAATATGCATCTCAAAGTAGCTATAGTTGCTTTGCAAGCGCGATTTATCCAATAGTTTTCCATCGACCGAGATTTTAAATCCATAGGTAAGTGCTGAGACAACCATTGTTTATCGTCACTGGTAAAATATACTTGATGATTGTTTTGTTCGCGAGACGAGAACCTTACTGTCTTTGTATCGAAAACTTTGTTGTGTCTTGTTGCTCCAATAGCACGCGTGAAAATAGCGGGGCATGGACACTACGTCCATCCATGAGTACTTGCAGTTTATTCGTATAAATGCCATTAAATGTAAGCACGTTAATGGCCCATCTATCAGTAGCCACTCTCTCCACTTGTACATTTGGCATGCGTAACGCATCTGGAATGCTGGTTGCGCCTGAGCGACATATATCATTTTGTGAGGGCTTGGTCGTTGTAACTTTGATGTTCATCAGTTCTTAGATACTGAAATCTAATCAATAGCTATCAATTGATTTTTCCGCTGCAAGAGAAAAGTTTTCCCAGCAACAAAGAATGATAAAAACTGAAAAGCTTCAGACGCATACGTTCTTCTGTATGCAGAAATGTGATTATTCCAGTCATGAGTCCTTTGTAGTCAGTACGTGTTGTTCGATTCATTCGTTTTTAGCGACTGTAAAATTACTAAGCATTCATGTTTCATCATATTACAAGCCATACATTTACTTCAAAATGTTGATTATCTAGAAAATTAGGTGTCTTTTTCGAGGAATAAAACAGGCGTTCTTTTAATGCTTGTTATCTAGTCTAGAATTGATTAAGGAAAAATATTAGAAGTGCCATGTTGCATCGACATAAATGCCACGCGTTATGTCCTATTGGTGAGCGATTTTTGACAATGGCGCAAAACAGTGCCGTACCACAAGATTCCTTGCCATTTTTTCATGCAGCGAACGCCCTTTTGTAATTATCGCCGAACAAGAATAGCTACAATCAATACACTTTGGCTGCTAATTGCAGTAATTTTGAGCTGATGTCTAATCCTGACCTGCGCGCAGCTCCTAAATTAACTTCAAAAACAATTTTTTCATTTACTACGTCCATATTAATGGTCACACCTTGGGATATTGCATCCGGGTTATCAGCAAGTGTAAGGATAGATTCGTTTTGTAAATTTTTTAAAATACTTGATAAATTATTTTTAACAGATTTAGAAAAGAAAATTGCCTGGCAATCTTTTAATTCTTCGGGGTTATAAATATGCTCCACCCTGATAGAGCGATTATTAACAGGCTTACTTTGTAGTTTATTAATTTCATCACCAAAATCATTTTCTCCATATACACAAAAATTTATTGCTCTATCAGACTTGTCAGGCCATTGTGTAAATGCAATGAAGTTATAAATAAAGGCTGCCTTTACTTGATATTCTATCTGACTATTGGCAATGGCTACTGATTGTGGAGCCAGTATGGTAAAGCTCAGACATGAGGCCAATAAAAGGTTAGAGATGCTTCGTTTCACGAAAGTATCTGGTAGCCTGAACAGACGGATACGTTCGTATATCTTCATTAGAATTGCCACCGTGCGCCAACATAAATCCCTCGCGGTATAAGCGCTGGAGTTGAAGGAATAATATCGGACACAAATTCCCGGTGACTTTCACTGAATAAATTCTGACCTACAAGAAATAATTCAACATTTTTGATTGGCTTATAGGCCACTTTCGCATCCATCGTGACATAGGACGGGATGTTGTAAAATGAGATATTGCTGGTGTAACGCAGCCAAAGATTAAGTTGCAATTTTTCTGAAATATCGTAGTTTGAACGAAGTGAAAATTGGTGCTGCGGGCTAACCTTATCTGCAGCACCTGTTGTCGGATCAAAGTTCTTAGCCTCCTCACTAGCAGAAATATGCATATCAAGATAGCTGTAGTTACCTTGCAGGTGCCATTTATCCAGCGGCTTCCAATCAGCTGACACTTCAAACCCATAAGTTAAAGCAGATGCTTTGTTGTTAGGTAATATGGGTATAATAAATTGTTGCGGCAAACCAGAGCTTAGCGACAACGCACCAAGACTAAAATCACGTAATCCACTGTAATCATTTATGAATCCTGAAATATCTATGGATGTGTCCGAAGAAATTTGGTGGCGATATCCCAGTTCATAAGCAAGTAGCTTTTCCGAATCAAAACTACTAAGACCTTGTATCGTTGCCAGCACAGGGATAGGTAAGCTGGGTATTCCTAAACTATCAGACCCAATTCCCGTGTTAACATGGCCATTGTGTTCAAGGCGGGAAGGTGTTCTTACCGCACGTGAAACTGCCATCCAAATTGAATTCTTGGCGTTGGGAGTCCACATTATACGTGCATTGGGTTGTACTTCCAAACCAGTAAAATCATTGTGGTCTAGCCGAGTACCCAGTGTAAACTGCAAGCGATCAGGTATCAGCGTAATTTCATCACGAACAAAGAGACTATAGAAATAGTTGTTTTTTTGTCGCGGGCTAAAAGTTACCACCTCCGTATCGAAAACTTTGTTGTTATTTGATCTGTAATGTGCTCCCCAGGTTAGGTCATGTCTATCTGCCAAGGGAAATCTATGTTGAAAATCAACGTCAAAACTCTCTGCGTCATATTTTGAGTAAGGTAACAACTGGTAACGATTACGATCATAAGAAGCTTGCAGCGTGAGTGAAGATTGCTCAGAGAAAACTCGATCCCATCGAAAACGCATATAGCCGCCCTCTTGGTGCCCACGCTGACCATTCCCGGATATAACAGGTAAATCGAGCGAATCCTTATTTAATGTGTCTCCAACGGAATTATAGAAAATCTCTCCATGTAGGGTGAGTTGATCAATTTCACGTGTATGGTCTAAACGGAACCCCCCTCTGGAAGAATGCCATTGGTCATGATTATTAACCCCTAATAAGGATGTAGTGTTGTCTCTCGTAAATACTTTTGCATAGACACGGAATGGTGTTTGTTCATTGATTTTTCCACCATAGCGCGCGCCAAAAAAACCATGTTCAAAACTACCGCCACCTGCGGTCAATAATGTACCTTGTGTATCGGAGGCTTTCTTGGTAATGATATTAATAATCCCATTCACCGCATTAGTTCCCCACACAGTAGCAGCAGGTCCACGAATGATTTCGATACGTTCGATATCCTCCATAAATGTATCTTGTTGTGCCCACAGTGTGCCGGTAATCAAAGGGGAGTAGTCACTACGCCCATCTACAAGTACTTGTACTTTACTAGAAGAAAATCCATTGAAACCACGTATGCTGACGGCCCATTTGTCCGTGCTTATTCGTGAAACCTGTACCCCTGGTGCCATACGTAAGGCTTCTGGAATACTGGTGGCGCCAGATCGGCGTATATCTTCTTGTGTAATGACAAAAATGGCCGAGGCTACTTCAGTAAGTTTCTGTGAGCGCTTGGATACTGAGGTGACACTGACTACCTTAACATTCATCAGTTCTTCGATACTTAAACCCAGAAACTGATTGTCAACTGACTTGTTCTCAGCAACAGAAGAATTTATAAAGCAGCATAGAATGATGAAGATCAAAAACCTAAAAACCAATCTCTTCGGATAGCTTTGCGTTAGGCCCATACGCGTAAGAACCAGTCTGGTGCGCCAGCTAGGCCGCGCTTCTCTATTGTTTTTAATTAAAAGCGCCATTGTGCACCCACATAGATTCCGCGCGGAATCCGTCCTGGTATTGACGGAATCGTATCGGTTACGAATTCCCGGTGGTTTTGACTCAGCAGGTTTTGACCTACAAGAAATAATTCAACGTTTCTAACGGGCTTGAACACCAGCTTTGCATCCATCGTGACGTAGCCAGGGATATCGTAAAATGCAATTTTGCTGTTATAGCGTACCCACAGATTGACTTCTAATTTGTCAGAAATATCATAATTCGAGCGTAATGACAGTCGATGCTGTGGACTAATTTTGCCCGCCCCCCCTGTTGTCGGGTCAAGTTGTCTTAATAATTCATTTGATGAAATATGCATATCCAGGTAGCTATACTTACTTTGTAAGCGCCATTTATCCAATGGTTTCCAATCGGCCGAGATTTCAAATCCATAGGTGAGTGCTGAGGCGCCATTGTTCGCCATCACTGGCAATAATAATTGCCCTGGCAGTCCGCTGCTTGCTGACAACCCACCTAAACTCAAGTCACGTAATTGGCTGTAGTCGTTGATAAAACTTGAGAAATCGATTGATGCATTGCGAGCAATTTTACGGCGGTACCCTAACTCGTATGCAATTAGCTTTTCTGAATTGAAATTCTGCGAGCCGACTAATGTGACTAAGATAGGAATTGGTAAAGCAGGTACTCCTGGTATATTTTGAACTTGCCCTACAGTGGCAGTCACATCAAGCTCACCGCGTGCAGGTATTCGAACTGCGCGAGAAACTGACATCCAGAATGAGTTTTCAGTATTGGGCGTCCACATGAGGCGTGCATTGGGCTGAATCTCCAAACCTGTGAAATCATTATGGTCCAGCCGTGTACCCAATGTAAATAACAAACGATTGGGTATGAGTGAAATATCGTCACTGATAAAAACACTTGCTTGATGATTGGTTTGTTCGCGAGGCGAGAGTCTTATTATTTCTGTATCGGGAACCTTGTTGTGATACAGCCGATAATTGGCTCCCCAAATAATATTATGTCTATCTAAGAATTGAAAACGATGCTGGAAATCAATATCAAAACTCTCTATATCATATTTCCCTATCGGCGAATAACTGCGATTACGATCATAATAAGTTTGTAACCTGATGGAAGATTGTTCAGAATAAGTCCGATCCCAGCGGAAACGTATATTCCCGCCTTCTTGATGCCCTCGTGGATCATTCGTTGAAACGGCAGACTGATTCAGTAGGCCTGGCTTTAAGGTATCGCCAATCGAATTGTAGTAAACATCCCCCTGCAATGTAAATTGGTCGATACCGCGGGCATGATCCAGACGTGCTCCCCCCTTAGCAGAATGCCACTGATTGTTAATGTTTTTTCCTGTCAAAGATGTCGTGTTATCTCGTGTGAACCCTTTGGCGTAAATGCGGAAGGGGGTTTCTTCATTAATTTTTCCGCCATAACGTGCACCAATAAAGCCTTGCTCGAAACTGCCCCCACCGGCCGTGAGAAATGTACCCTGTGTATCCGCTGCTTTCTTGGTAATGATATTAATGACGCCATTGACAGCGTTAGCGCCCCACGTTGTGGCAGCTGGCCCCCGAATAATCTCGATACGCTCAATATCTGCCATCAGTGTGTCTTGTTGCTCCCATTGCACACCCGCGAAAAGCGAGTTATAGACACTACGGCCATCCATGAGTACTTGCAGCTTATTGGCATAAATGCCATTAAATCCACGCACGCTAACAGCCCATTTGTCAGTGGCTACTCTCTCCACTTGTACGCCTGGTGCCATGCGTAATGCATCTGGAATACTGGTTGCGCCTGAGCGACGTATATCATCTTGTGTGATAACAAAAACAGCCGCAGAGACTTCGGTCAATTTTTGTGAGCGCCTGGACACCGTTGTAACTTCGATGTTCATCAGTTCTTCGATACTAAAATCTAATAAATGACTATCAATTGATTTTTCCGCTGCATACGAAAAACTTGTCAGGCAACAAAGAACGATGAAGACTAAAAACTTCAGGCGCATATTTTTTTTGAATGCGAGATGATCACAATTCAGTCACAAGTCATTTATTGTCAGGGCGTGTTATTAGATCATTTACTTTTGACTAAAAGGAAAACGCTAATTTCACAGGATTTACCATAGTACAAGCCATACCTGCACTTCAAAATATTGATTAACAAGAATATCGAGTGCTTTTTCTAGGAATATAACAGGCGGCTTTTTTAATGCTTGTTATCCATCCCATTGGGCTAGGATTGGTTAAGTAAAAATATTAGAAGCGCCATGCTGCGCCGATGTAGATGCCACGCGGAATATTTGTTGGAACCGAAGGAATAAAATCGGACACAATTTCTCTATGGTTCTGGCTAAGCAGATTTTGGCCGACTAGAAATAGCTCGACATTTTTTGTCGGTTTAAACGCCAGCCTGGTATCCATTGTGACGTAGCCGGGAATATTGTGAAGGTCTAGGCTGCTCACATAACGCAGCCACAGATTGAATTGCACTCTTTCTGATAAATCATAATTTGAGCGGAATGAAACTTGATGTTGCGGGTTCAGCTTGCTAGCACTACCCACTGTTGTGTCAATTTGACTAAATGCAAATTTAGAATGCGTATGCATAGCAAGATAACTATAATTAGTCTGAAGTTGCCATCTTTCGTGGGGTTGCCAATTAGCAGATACTTCTACACCGTAGGTATGCCCGTTGCCTTTATTAGTAAGTCCTATTGGCAGAACAAGGTGAGGTGAAAGGCCAGATTGAAAAATAGGGGAACCCGGAGACAAATCACGAAGTTGACTATAATCATTATAAAAAGTAGCGATATCAACTGAAGCTTGCGGAGAAAACTGATGGCGGTATCCCAATTCATAGGCCATCAATTTTTCAGAATTAAAATTTGATGAACCCACTGCCTGTGCAAGAATAGGCAAAGGGAGCATTGATGATGATCCAGGAAACGTGCTTAATGTTCGCGCATTAAGCCTAGCATCATTATCAGCCCGGGAAGGTGTACGGACAGCGCGTGAAACAGACACCCAAACCGAATTTTGTCTATTTGGCGTCCACATTAAACGTGCATTGGGTTGAATCTCCAAGCCGGTAAAATCATTGTGGTCAAGTCGCATACCCAGTGTCAGTCGGAGATACTCAGGAATCAGCGTGATTTCATCACGAACGTACATACTTGCAAGATGATTGGCTTGTTGGCGTGGGCTGAATGAGACTAATTCTGTATCAAATACCTTATTCCGATACAAACGATAGTTAACGCCCCAGATTAAATCATGCCGTTCCAGAAAGGAAAAGCGATGCTGAAAATCAATATCAGCGCTTTCTATATTATAGTTAAACCCTGTCAATAACCGGTAATCGATACGGTCATAGTATGTTTGCAGCATAATTGAAGACTTCTCAGAATAAGTCCGATCCCAACGCAGTCGTATATTGCCGCCCTCACTATGTCCTCTTGACGCTTCAGCTTGGATAATAGGTGCACTCAATTGAAATTTATCCAGCCTATCACCATGCGAACTGTAAAAGAGATCACCCTGTAGCGTGAATTGATCAATCCCGCGGGCATGATCCAGTCTGAAACCACCTCTGGTATTGTGCCAAGCATCGTTTGCGCTTTCTCCAGAAATTGATGTCATGTTATCTCTGGTGAAACCTTTTGCATAAACGCGATAAGGTGTACTGTCATTTATTTTGCCGCCGTAGCGTGCACCAAAAAAACCCTGTTCGAAACTACCGCCACCTGCGGTAAGAAACAAACCTTGTGTTTCAGCAGCTTTCTTGGTAATGATGTTGATGACACCGTTGACTGCATTCGCTCCCCACACGGCTGCGCTGGGGCCGCGTATCACTTCAATACGATCGATATCTTCCATCAGTGTGTCAAGTTGTTCCCACTGCACACCTGCAAAGAGCGGGTTGTAGACGCTACGGCCATCCATCAGC
>JAJFJH010000201.1 GCA_021774155.1 Nitrosomonas sp. | reverse complement strand
TTTAAATCTGGATTTTCGTACCCTACCTGATCCTAGACTGGACAGTATCGAACTCATTGATTTAACTAATGATGGCGGCGACAGCACTTTAAGTTTGAATATTCTCGACGTACTCAATCTGAATGAAGCGCAAACGGCTGCAAATACATTGGTCATTAACGGGAATGCCGGCGATACCGTTAATCTGGATGATAGCTCCAACGGTCAAACAGGAACTTGGGCCGATGCGGGAGGTAGTGTCTACGAATTTACGGTGGGCGGTGGTGTCGGTGTTATTGGTACAGTGACTATTGATGCGGCAGTGACTGTTAATATCATATAGTATGTTGTATTAGCTAATTACTTGCTGGTGTTTTTAAAGAGATGGGCACCCATTAACTTAATGAAATCATGTTATTCTAAAAAATAGCGTCTATAATCCAGGCCGGAATTAATGAAGCCTAAAGCTATTTTTTCATCTCTGCTGAATTCGTTAAAAAAACATCGACATATGACAGAACAATCTCCGGAAAAAACTCTACAAAAACAACCTGAATTTGAACTCAATACTCCACGTCAATTTGTTGCTTGGTTGGCTGAGCAGAATTTGAGTTTGGGTTTTAGCACTTATCAATCCGGCAAGGTGTTTTTGCTCGGACATAATGAGAACGGTTCACTGTCCGTATTTGAGCGCACCTTCGAGCGTCCGATGGGGTTATGGTCTGATGGGGAAATATTGTGGCTCAGCACTTTGTATCAGATTTACCGTTTTAGAAACAGTCTGTCTGCCGGCGAATCGAATGACGGCTATGACCGTTTGTTCGTGCCACAAATGAGTTATATCACTGCGGATATTGATGCGCACGATATCGTTGCAGCCAATCGTGACGCATTGCCTGTATTTGTTAATACCCTATTTAGCTGCCTCGCCACAGTCAGCACTGATGCCAGTTTTAAACCGGTGTGGCAACCACCGTTTATTACTCAACTGGCGCCTGAAGATCGTTGTCATTTAAATGGCCTGACATTCAAAGACGATCAACCGGCTTATGTGACCGCTGTCGCCTCAACTAATGTGGCGGATGGTTGGCGCGAACATCGCCATCATGGTGGCATTGTGATGGATGTCAAATCCAGTCAGATCATTGCGCAAGGTTTATCAATGCCACACTCGCCTCGTTGGGCAGAAAATAAACTGTGAGTAGCTAATTCTGGTGCGGGCGAATTTGGCTTTGTGGACGCCAATACCGGACACTTCGAGGCGGTCACCTTTTGCCCAGGTTATATTCGTGGCGTCAGCATAGTCGGCCATTACGCAGTGATCGGTTTATCTAAACCTCGGCATAAAACATTCCAGGGTTTGCCGCTGGATGAGCGTCTGGCAAAAGAAAAAATTGAAGCACGCTGTGGTTTGTATGTAATTGACTTAAAAACTGGCAGCACACCCCATTGGTTAAATATTGAGGGTGTAGTGAGTGAACTCTATGATGTCATCACCTTACCCGGCGTTCAGCGTCCCAGCATGATTGGTTTTCGCAATGACCAAATCCGTCGCATCATCACATTTGACCAGTAAACAACCCAAAAAAGAATCCATCAAAATACAACGCTTGTTGAAACAAACGGTCAACGCGCATCAAGTCTGAACCCATTTAAGTCACTCGTCCCATGTTACTAAATGACAGTATAACAAGAGTAAGCGGGCAGTCGATTCCATTGAACCAACTTGTGCTGACAGGGTACAAGTAAGTTTTGTTATTAGTTTATAAATATATTTTCACGATCATAATTCATGTATGACTGGTGTTCTTTAGACAAATGGACCGGCATTTCGTCATCAATGCCCAATTCTTTTTCCTGACCTAGTGACGATGAGATTAGAATGACCCCAAGATTTCCTGTAATAGTGGCTGCAACTGCTGAAATGCAACGTGCCGCGTTATTCACACTTTTGCCTTAGGAGTATGTCGATGAAGTTTCTCAATGGCGCACCCAGGTTCATGTTTTTCAGCGGTAAAGGCGGTGTTGGCAAGACATCTCTGTCTTGCGCCACGGCTATCCACCTTGCAGGGCAAAACATGCAGGTGCTATTGGTCAGTACTGATCCGGCTTCCAATGTTGGACAGGTGTTCGATCAAACAATCGGCAATTCCATTACGCCAATCAATGCTGTGCAAGGTCTTTCAGCATTGGAAATTGATCCGCAAGCAGCAGCGCAGCAATATCGGGAACGCTTGGTCGAGCCGGTACGCGGCGTACTACCGGATGATGTAGTCAAGGGAATAGAAGAACAACTTTCCGGTGCTTGTACCACAGAGATTGCAGCTTTCGACGAATTCACAGCACTGCTGACAAATATCGAACTGGTCAGTCATTTTGACCATATCGTATTCGATACGGCACCTACTGGCCATACCATCCGTTTGTTGCAGCTACCGGGTGCCTGGAGCGGTTTTCTTAATGAAGGTAAAGGTAACGCCTCTTGTTTGGGGCCGTTGGCAGGACTCGAAAAGCAGCGCCAGCAATATGCAGCGGCAGTAGAAGCGCTTTCCGACCCTGAACAGACGCGGCTAATACTGGTGGCGCGTGCGCAAAGAACTACTCTGGACGAGGCTGCGCGTACTTCTGGCGAATTGTCCGCGATAGGATTGGCCAGCCAATTTCTGGTCATCAATGCTGTTTTGCCAGAGAGCGAAGCTGAATATGATCGACTAGCTGCAGCCATCTATCAGCGAGAACAAAATGCTATTGCAAAGATTCCACCCGCTCTGCAACACTTGCCGGTGGAACAACTGCCACTCAAACCCTTTAATTTAGTGGGTGTTGATGCACTCAAAAGCCTTTTAAGCGGTAGCGACCGCACAGTTTCGGTAACAACGGAAAAACATACCTCACAATTTGAACTCCCTGCTCTTTCAACGCTCGTTGATGAATTGGCCAAAACCGACCACGGTCTGATTATGATGATGGGCAAAGGCGGCGTTGGCAAGACGACGCTGGCAGCTGCTGTTGCGGTCGATCTGGCCAACCGTGGCTTTTCTGTACTGCTGACCACATCCGACCCAGCTGCACATCTATCTGATACCTTGTCAGGTTCTTTGGATAACTTGGAAGTTAGCCGTATTGATCCGCGCGAGGAAACACAGCGTTATCGCGAACAGGTACTGGCTTCTAAGGGGAAAAATCTTGATGCGGAAGGACGTGCGATGCTGGAAGAAGATTTACGTTCGCCCTGTACTGAAGAAGTGGCTGTATTTCATGCGTTTTCGCGCATCATTCGCGCAGCCGGTAAGAAATTTGTGGTGATGGATACTGCGCCTACGGGCCACACACTGCTGCTATTGGATGCGACGGGTGCCTATCATCGGGAAGTAACACGACAAGTCAATGAGGACGCACGTTACACCACGCCGATGATGCAACTACAAAACGCTGAGCACACTAAGGTAATGATTGTAACGTTAGCAGAAACCACTCCAGTGCTGGAGGCTGTGAATTTGCAGGAAGACTTGCGACGAGCCGGAATTGAACCATGGGCCTGGGTGATCAATAACAGCTTAACCATTAGCGATACGCAATCACCTCTGCTTAAACTTCGCGCTGAGCATGAGCTAGCGCAGATAGAAGCTATACGTACACAGTACGCTAAACGCATTGCACTGATACCGGTACAAGATGAAGAGCCCATAGCGGTAGATCGCTTGCTGGCACTTACTCGTCAGTAACAGAGAAAAATTTCACCCATAAGAGGATACTGACGTGCTGACGGCGGGGTTATTCATTGGGATAAAAAGGCGTAAAATCATTTGCCTCTGTCATTTGATTTACAATTAGAATAACTCATGTCTGTAAGAATTATTTTAGCTACAGCTATTCTTTGTTTGTTCCTGTCTTGTGTTTTATCCTGAAGTAAAGAACAATACGAGACTGTAAACTATTGAGTCGAGAGCGAACATTAGAACGAAAGGTAATATACGGGACTTTGCCGTCGTGTACTTCGGATGAAGCATCTTGTGCCGACTTCTTAGCAGCCGTTGTGGCGGTGCCGGTCACAACGATTGTTTTATCCGGCGGCATCGTAGTGGTTGGAAATATCGTGCATTGCATGGAGCGTCAAGGTAAATGTGAAGATAGATATTTAAAACAAAAATAGATGAATTTAAGCGTTTAATGTCCAATGAATCTGAGTGATCACTGCATTCCTCAGAAGATGAAGACAAGAATCCCATTTTTACACCGAAAGAATAAGGAGCTACCGATCCAAAGCAGAAAGTGAGATAGTGCAAAACTTATGGATTGAGATTTGGATTAAAGATCAATAATTAAAGGAACTGTTATGGTTAATAAATCAATTATTTTTGTAGTCGTGTTAGTGTTTTCACTTGGCGGCTGTGCCGGTATGAATGAGTCACAACAAAACACAGCACAAGGCACGGCGATTGGTACTGGTCTAGGTGCCGCCACCGGTGCCGCTATCGGTGCCTTAGCAGGTGATGCAGGGATTGGTGCGGCCATTGGTGCTGGTGTGGGTGCAGTGGGCGGCTATGCCTGGTCTTCCAGAATGGAAGAGCAGAGGAGACAGATGAAGCAGGCAACAGCCGGTTCAGATATTGAAGTGACAAAAACTGAAAATAATCAGTTAAAAATGAATATTCCGAGCGATATTTCTTTTGATTCTGGACGTGCGGAAATCAAGCCGGAAATGTATCCAATTTTAAATAGTCTGGCGGCCGGTTTAATGAGCAACCCAAACGCTCAGGCTAACATCGTAGGCCATACCGATAATACTGGCAATGATACGATTAACAACCCATTATCGATTAATCGTGCAGCTAATACGCGCAACTATTTAACCAGTCAGGGCATACCAACCCATCGCATTAGTATTGATGGTCGCGGTTCTTATGAACCGGTAGCACCCAATGATAGTCCGATTAACCGTGCAAAAAACCGTCGAGTTGAGGTTTTTGTGTTTGAACCGCAACAAACACAACAGCAACAACAAATACCACAAAGTCAACCACAATTTCAGCAGCCTACTTATTAAGGTTCTGTCGCATTAATTGTAAAAATACATGCTTCAATTGGTATGGGTTCACATGCGATCTGACGCAAGGGGCCTTTACGTCTTGGAAAAAGGCCACACTAGCCCCAATATTGCACCAGTTTCTGGATTTTAAGCGCCGAACTGTTTTGAACTGAACGTGCTCGCGATCGGAATCGCAGTTATTCTGCGGCGAAGCAAGCATGTGAGTTCAGTTCAAAACAGGACAAGTTTAAAGTCAGAAAAACAAGTATTGGTACAAACTGCATTTTCAATCAATCTTCCAAGAGTCAAAAAAAATATGGGTTGCAGGCTGGAATTTGATGTGCCGGTGAAATATTGGGGCTGGCATAAAAATACATACTATTTTAGCGGAACATTCAGTTTTTTGAAGGTACTTAACTTTTGACAGGTGATAGTTTTGTGTTCAGTTACCATTCAGTCTTAAGGCCTGATAATAATTTAAGACTCAGTAGATTTAATTGTGTCAAGTTAATTGAAGGTTCTTCTTAGAGAGGCATAATAGCACCAATACAAGCTTTCCCTTCGCACAGTCTATTGGTCAAGATGAATGTACTTGCCATAATCGTATAAAAAGAAATGGAATGCCATTATAGATATTGGGGGTTGGTTATGTGTGGAAATAAAAATCATAAATTATCAATGCTGTTGATAATCTTTGCATTCAATGCAGCTGTGTTAGCAATACCAACAGCGGATGCGAGGGGTACTGGGTATCATGTTGGTTCTGGTTCGCATGGCGGTGGCCATGGAAAGCATATTGGCGGACACAATGGAAGTCATCATGCTGGTCACAGGCAATTCGGCGCTAATCACAGACATTCTGGTGGAAATCATAAACACTTCGATGGTCTTCGGAGTCATACTGGGCATCATGCTGGCTCTGGCTTACATGGCGGTGGCCACAGGGATGATGGTGGACACCAGGGACATCGTGCTGGTCATGGGCACTTGGGCGGTAATCACAGGTATTTTGGTGAAAATCGAGAACACTTCGGTGGTAAGCGGAGTCACAACAGTGGCATTAGTAGACATAATTCTCGGCATAACTACAATTATCATCGTTATGGCTATTCATATACACCCAACAACTCTTATCGTCTCTATTCATCCTATCGACCCAGACACTATTCGCCTCGTTCCTACTTATCCAATACGCCAAGCTATTCTTCTTCTGCTCCCTACATCAGTATAAAAACTTATCCACCTAGCTATTCTAACGATACTAATACCAACAAAAACAATTCAGCAGGTACCCGTAATATAGAAAAAGACAAGGAAATTAAGGTGATCAATAATGCCGAGGTGAGTTTATTGACTACAGATGTTGAATGGAATACGGTGTCAGCCTGTTTAAGCAGTAAAAAATCATGTAGTTGCTATGGTTATTCAGGTGATAGGTTGGCAATACCAAAAGAAAGCTGTGAACTGGCTGCTAAGTATGGATGGCCGCAAAAGTCCAAAAATCGCACGTAAAAGTATTTTGATTGCGATAAAAATACCGAACAACCATTTTTACCCTCTGGTTTGGAAAAACTAAGGGTTCTGTCTTATTTAACGAGATCATTGATACATTCGTGTAGACAGCTGACATTGAAAAAATGGTGAGGCTACATGCTGGTTGTAAAAGAGATGCAATTTCCGATTAAGGTGGTTCTGGTCTGTATTTGCCGATAGCTGCTCTTCTCTACATCATTAACGCCAGCTAGCACCATCTTAATTTGTCACGACCACTATCCCATTTGCTAATGCCTCTGGGTTGTGGCAGAACACACTCGTTATGAAAAGTTATTTACTAGTTGCGAACCATTGATAGGTTGTTACTTGGTTCAATTGTCCACGGTTGGTTTTTTTAGGAAAGATTGAATATGAAAATAAATATTACAAAAAAGGAATATAGGTTGTTACTTGATATTCTTTATCTTGGTGATTGGATGTTAACGGCGCATGATCAGGAGGAAATGCCGGATAAAGAAAAGTATCAAGATGTAATCCAGAAATTTTATTCTTATGCTGAAGAGATGGGTTATGAAAATTTGATAGAAGCGGATAAAGAATCGAATAAGTATTATGAAACAATGGAGTATGAGGATTCCAGTAAAGTTGATGAGATTATTGAGAACTATAATATTGCAACATTTTGGGACGAATTAGTGTCAGGACTTGCGATGAGAGATGCTGTAGAAACTAAAGGAAATGACGCAATCAATAAAATGTCACCTGAAGAAAGAATACGATTATTGCATCCATTGGAAGAACGATATCATGAAGAATTTATGGCTAATGACCTAACTAATCTTAAAATAAAAAAATGAGGTGTGACCATAATTTGTACTAATTTGTCGCTGCTGAGGCAGAAATAAACCAGGGGTTTATTGAAAGTAAGTAGTGAATAAATTGCTGCACTCGACCCAAAGTAGGTGATAAATCGAAACAAAAAGAAGTGGGTAATCATAGGCGGACAAAAGTATCTATGAAAAACAACCGTATCTATCACTACAAAATGAATCGCAAAAAGCGATCGACACTATTTATTCGGATGGGGCTGGCTTGCCTTGCCTATATCGCTGGGCTTTATGTGTATGAAATTTATTCTGAGCAAGTAGTCTCGGAAAATTTCCGTTCAATCTATATTTATTCTTTTAGCTTCTGTAGTTTGGTGCTGTTTTATATAGCATGGTGGCATCTTAAGCACCCGGCAATCTACGAGGCTATCATTACGCCGCAGAGGTTTATTGTCAGATATCCGGATTCTCCCCAATGGTCATTTGACGTCAGTATTTCCGATATTGAAAGATTTGAATATCGTCAATTGTATTCACATACTGGCCGGGGAATAGCGGAGTGTGGGATAGTGATGAAAAGTGGTAAATTTCATGAAATAGTCATGAACTACGGCAACAGCGTTAATAAAATGCACGCGGCGATTAAGGGCATTAACCCAGATGTTAGTTTTTTCAAAAAAGTAAACAAGAGATCTTCATTCCAGTCGTCTAAAGATCGAAATTGAAAAAAATCTGACTGTGGGCTTCAGGGCTGAAAATAAGGTTCCTAGATATAAGTAGGCTTAAGAGAGGTCATTATCATGAGTTTTTATGAAAGATATTGTTTGCCGCATATTATAAATTTTGTATGTGGGTTAAAAGATATTCAGGATCAGCGTGAAAAGGTAGTTCCTCTCGCGAAAGGTCGAGTACTAGAAGTTGGCATGGGATCAGGGTTAAATATTCCTCACTACAATGTCGAGAAAATAGAACTCGTATGGGGGCTTGAGCCATCAGAAGGGATGCGCAAGAAAGCACAAGCTAATAACCTTAAGCGTGCACCGTTTGAAGTTCGTTGGTTGGACTCACCAAGTGAAGAGATACCGCTTGAAGATAATAGCGTCGATACCGTGGTACTTACTTACACACTTTGTACCATTCCGGATTGGCAACTAGCTTTGCAGCAAATGCGTAGAGTACTTAAACCGGGCGGTAGTCTTGTTTTTTGTGAACATGGTGAAGCACCTGATGAAAGTGTTCGTCGGTGGCAGGAGAGAATCAACCCGTTGTGGGGAAAAATTGCTGGTGGTTGTCATCTTAACCGACCCATTCCTCGCTACCTTGAAGAGGGAGGATTCAAGATTAATACAATTGATTCTGCGTATATTCCTGGCCCAAAGATTGCATCTTTTGAATATTGGGGCGTGGCGAGTCAAGCCTAATAGTACATATGAAACCAAAATACCAAAATGTCCGCTTATGTCACCCTATTTATCTTCCATTCGTTTCTTAAGATCAGCAAATGGGTTAAAAGTGGCGCCTGTTTCAGCGTTGCCACTATCCGTACGACCCATTGAGTCTTTCAGCTTGGAGTGTTCGTTCTCATGGCAATAAGTGCAAAGCAATTCCCAGTTACTACCGTCTGACGGATTGTCGTTGTGATCATTGTTCTTGTGATGGACTTCTAGTAACTGAAGCGTTTTATGGTCAAAGGTGCGTGCGCAACGGCCACATACCCAAGGATACAACTTGAGTGCTTGTTCACGATAACCTTTGGCGCGTTTTTCGTCATTTTTCCGTGCTTCTTGTAATACGCTGTCGAGCCTGCTGGTGTCTTTTGCCATAACTTTTTCCTTAAGTGTTTTTCGATAGTGCTATAACATAGCATTTTCTTGAAATTCAATCTATATAACCTATGTTATATGTCGCGATTCAGTATTTATAAAATCAACAGGTTAACGGTTTTTTCTGGCCTCTTTTTTATTTTTATGTGAGAATCTTATCAACATTCCAACCACAGCGTTATTGCAGTAAATTTTCTTAATACCGTAAGTGTGCTCTACTATGAATAAGTTTATTCCCCAAAGACGCAGGTTACTGCAGTATGGATTTGCCGGTTTAAGTGTTTTTATGGGTAATTATTTATTACCTGCGTCACTGAAAGCTGCATCTTTATCTAAAACTTCACTGGGCGCGTTGTTGCCACCCGATGAAAATGGTGTGCGATTGCCCAAGGGTTTTACTTCTCGCATTATTGCCCATTCAGAGCGTGACATTTTTGGCTACACCTGGCATTCAGCACCCGATGGCGGTGCTGTATTTGCTGCTGAAGATGGTGGCTGGGTATATGTTTCAAATAGTGAAATGAAGGATAAAACCGGGGGCGTGGGTGCTGTACGATTTGATCGTCAGGGCGAAGTTGTCGATGCCTATTCTATTCTGAGTAATACGACCCGAAATTGCGCCGGTGGTCATACACCTTGGCAGACATGGTTATCCTGTGAAGAAATCGATAAAGGCGAAGTATGGGAATGCGATCCTTTTGGGAAAAAA